>CAZGEP010000144.1:0-7302 GCA_964524955.1 uncultured Planctomycetota bacterium
AAGAAATATGCGTTATTTCGATGCCTTCTCAGGAAAAGCGCTGGAGGTGTAAAGTGATTCTGGTAGAAAGTGAAGTCTGCTGATCGACAGCTTCCTTGGATTCGGGTCCGGGGAAGGAGCCGGGCGAAGCATTTCCCTATATAATATGGTTGCGAGGTCTCAAGCCGCGATAGAGATACTTGCACTCAACGTCCTGTTGAGTGCCCTCGCATGCAGCGCTCGGGGCGTCGTCGCTGTCACTCCTTTAGCCCACTTTTATCATCCCTGATAAAAAGTGACATGAACCAGGGATTGGCAGTGACCAGTCTTGAACGCAAAGCGCAATTAAAGCTCCCACAGTCACTGCGGATGCCAAGCCAAACGGGCACCCCATTTGACCGCAACAGGGACAGACGGTAAACATGGAATAAAGCCCACTGAACCCAAACCACCAACCAAAGAGTCTGAATAGATGCCCAAATGGGGACATCTTTCTTGCAGTGTGTTTCAGTTCACCCTCTTCTGACGTCATTTGTTTCTCGACTGTTTTTTTCATTAGTTGTAAAATAATATTATTCAACAGTAATAATTTTAATTTATCCTTGCACTTAAAAATCAGTGCAGTAGAATACTATACATTCAGCAACAGTGAAGCATCTGTTCTTTATACTTGTTTTTTCTTCACCGTAACGGAAGGTGGTGAAAGTCCACCGCTGCCGCGCAGCTGTAACCGGAATTACGATGTATCCCCCGGAAGTTCACTGGTTGATAATTAACCGGGAAGAATTTCTGATGCGGGAAATCCGGAAGTCAGAAGACGACGTTGAAGGATGGGCATCGCTGAAACCATTTCGCGATACGAATGGCTGTGCCTGATACCGGAAATCAAATCTCCTTTTTCCAGTTTCACTTCCACAATACCCAACCCGTCCTGACAACGTCAGGACGGGTTTTTTTATGGACCTTCTTATTCAATCATTTTTTTGGAAGAACGCATATGAACAGTTTTCCTGATTTCATGAAGACCCCTAAGAACCAGGTCGCAGACACACCGGATGACACCATGGCCGGATTTGCATTCGACGGCAGCGACGACGTTCAGATTGTTTTCTGGGAATGCGAAAAAGGCGGCACCCAGCCCGAACAGGTCCACGATTTCTGGGAGTATGCTCTGGTGGTCCAGGGTACCTTTGACGGCGAGGTGGACGGAAAACCCGTTCACCTGGAACCCGGGGATGAATGCGTCATCCCGCCCGGAACGGTTCACAGCGGCCGATACAGCGCCAACTACCGTGCGATCGATGCCTTCAGTGCCCGACGGGTAACTCGAGTTCTGCAGACTTCAGCAGAAAAACAAAACCAATCAACCGGACAGTAAATATACAGCGGAGAGGATATTCAAAATGACAAGTCGCGAACGAGTAAAAGAAACCATACAATGCAAAGAGACCTATACCGACGCCGTTCAGCAGGGACACTATGCGCTTTACAAGGGTGGGCTTTCGGGCAAGCACGATAATGTCCGTACCTGCTGGGAAGTACCGATTCGCGGTCAGCATCTTCGCCCGCACCTTCAGAACATCCTGCGCCGTAAACGGCGTCATGGCGAAAAGGTGCGGATTGCCGACCTGGGCGCCGGGTCGGGCGAAGCGTTGCGGCTGATGACGACCATCAACATCGACGATGCAAATTTGCAGTTGAACCAGGCGGTTGGTAATACGGGTTCTTCTTCCGGAAACAACGCTGAACAACCAGCATCTTCCTTGAGCAACATCCGCAATCAAGGTATTTCGCGTACTGCAGTCTACAATCATGATCCATGGACATTCAAGGTTCCGGATCTGCCGGCTGAAGAAATTTCTGACCGACTGGAAAAGTCAAAATCCATGATCAGCGCGGTAACGGGAAGGCCGGGGACGGTTTACGTATCGTCCCTGCCGAGCGGCAATGATCTCGTGCTTCGATCGATTGATACAGCGGCTATTGAACAAATCAAAGAAGTAATCAAAAGGCTTGACAAACCCAGGGCACAGGTGCTTCTCGAAGTCAAGGTTCTCGACGTAAAGATCGACGACGAACATGCCCGGGGGATTGACTGGCTGTTCAATACTCACCCGGGCGGAGATACGTATCATACGATTACAGGAAGCTGGTTTCCCGAGGGAACAACAACCGATCCAAGGGCGGTTGTTTTCGGGTATCTGACCGACGAAGTGGAAGCCCGAATCCGGCTCATGGAGGAGAAGGGAAAAATTACCCGCCTGGCCACACCGAACCTGTTGGTTGCGGATAATGAAGCCTCCAGGGTCTTTGTCGGTACGGAGATTAAGGAACTCACCGAACTGCCGAACAGAACCGAAACAACAACATCTGTTGAATCTACCACCGAAACAACCGGAGCCGAAATCAGTAAAAGAGATATCGGTACAACCCTGCTGATCACCCCCAAGATTCACGCTGACCGTACCGTCACCATCCGTATCCTGCAGGAGGACTCCACGCTCGGACAGGAAAGGCTTATTCAATACGGATCTTCGGATCAAACAATCACCACCCAGGATATTGAAAGACGTTCACTCACCACAACCGTGGTGGCCTCTGACGGCAATATTCTGGCGGTAGGCGGGCTGGTCCGCGAAGGCGTTGAACACCGTGTCCGGGGAATACCGGTCATCCACCGCCTGCCCATATTCGGCGAACTCTTTCGAAGCACCCGAAAGGTGCAGTCCCGGCACGAACTGATGGTGCTGATCCGGCCGTTTATTCTTCTTGCGCCGGGTGATGGCAAAAAGATATCCAATGACTTTCTCAAACGAATCAGCCGTCATCCCTCGGCACGGAATGACCTGCCGGATCTTGGTGTAGTCAAGCCAGAAGACATTCCTGTGGGAAAATACCGGAAACGGATACAGAAAGAGATTAACACTGAGAAAGAAAGGGCGAGAATATGGTCATGGGAAAAATAATTCATTTCACGTGGAAACTTTATTTAGGAGGAGACAGGATGCGGTATTTCAGTTTTTTGTCTGCGAAGAGAGGACTGTTTTTTTTGTGGTTGGTTGCGTTCGTTTTCGGTCTCACGGCAGCGGAAGGTCAGGACTGGTCGCAGTTTCAGAAGGACAGTGTCCGTGCCGGTCAGGCGTCGACACAAACACCGGTTATGGATCCTGTGGTGCTGTGGCAGGCCGTAACATCGACCAGCGGACAACCCGGCAGCGGACAGAGCATCAATGTCCCTCCCCTGGTCAGCGCAGACAGGATCTTTGTTCTTGCGGGGGATGCCTCGATCTGGGCCTTTGATAAAACCGACGGAAGCCTTTGCTGGCACAGAACCCTCGGCGGCGGACACAAACAGACCTCCACTCCCGCGCTTGGCAACGGAAAGCTCTTCGCAGCCACTGAAGGCGGTGATCTCCTTGCCCTGGACACCGAAACCGGCAACACGCTGTGGAGCGTTCATGTCACGGAAGGTAATTTTGAGTGTCCCGTCACGCTATCGGACCAGAAAATATATATCGGAGAAGGGCTTGCCGGAGGGACGGGCGACAAACGCTACTACTGCTATGACGTAAACGGCAATCCGGTCTGGGAGCACACGCAACCGGACAGCGCCGGATTTATCTGGAGCGGCGCCGTGGTGGTGGAAAGCTATCTTGTTTTTCCGGTCTTTGAGGGAAAACTGGTATGCCTTAACAAGGATACCGGCGTCTTTATCGACGATGTGGATTTCAGCAACGTATCGGACGTCTCCTTTGCCAAAACCGATCCCGGCAAATTCCGCTGTTCTGTCTCGTACGCGAACAATGCCCTCTACACCGCGTCCGAAAACGGACAATCGGTCGGCTACTGCTTCAAGGTCGGGTTCGACACCGACAACGGCCAGTTCAGTGACAGCGGCTGGGCCGTCCCCGTGGGCTTTTCGACCTCGACACCGGTGGTGTACAACGGCCGCGTTTATGTCGGACACGGTGAGCACGGAGAAAACGGCGCCCTCTACTGCCTCAACGATTCGGACGGATCCGTGGTCTGGAGCGCTCCTGTAAGCGGCGGTGTAAAGTCTTCGCCTGCGCTGTCAACACAGGCCGGCGGTCCTTTTTCTTATTTCACGGAAGCGATACTGGACGGTTCCCTGTACTGCATAAACCCGGACGGATCGCTTGCGTGGCACTTCAATCCGCCCGGCGATGCCGGGTACACCCTTCAAGGTGCGGCCCTGTCGGACGGCAGCATCTATTACGGAACCGACACGGGAAACCTCTACTGCATCGGCCAGGGGCCGGCCCTTCCCCCGGTCGCGGACTTTGATTCGAATCAGCAGGAAGGAGCCGTTCCCTTTACCACCGCGTTCAAGGACAGGTCATTCAACGCAAACCAGTTCCTTTGGGACTTTGGTGACGGCCACACCTCAACGGAGGTTAATCCGGTTCACACTTACGAAACAGAGGGACAATTCTCTGTGAGCCTTACAGTCCAGAACCCTCATGGCGGGGACTGCAAGACCCTTATCGATTACATCACCGTCACCGCGGCCCCGGTTGTATGGCCTGTCCGATCCGGTGAATCCATCCAGGCCGCAGTTAATTCAGCTCAGGACGGGGACATTATCAAGGTATACCCCGGTGTATTCACAGAGACACTTGCTGTAGACAAGTCCCTGACCATCAAGGGCATCCGTTCACCGATTCTGGATGTTTCCGGTCATACGGGAAATCCGGCTGTCACCATTACGGCCGACAATGTCACGGTCAGCGGAATGACCGTGACCGGAACCGCCGGTACCTGTGAAGCGTTTACAGTCAGCGGGACCGGTACACTGATTGAAAACAATGTCATCGACGGCTGCGCAGTCGGTATCCGGCTTCTGAGCGCCGGCAACACTGTCCGCAAAAACATCATCATGAACTGCACCGATCCGGCAGCCCTGCGCGATATCGCCGGAGGCAACCGAATCAACCGCAACACATTTATGAACAACAGCAGCGGGGAACATGTATCCGGCGGTTCGGGATCATCCTTCTGTACAACCGGTCCTGTGGACTACATATATGATGATATTCCCCGCAGCGGATATATGGGCAATTATTACGACACCTACACGGGACCCGATGCGGATGGCGACGGCATCGGCGACGTTCCGTATTCCGCCGGACTTGGAAGTGACCCCTGTCCGCTCATGGCCCCTTATACGGAATATGTTCCGTATCACGAGCATGAACCCGTACCCGAAAATGCATGGTTTCAATTTCACAAGGGCATCCGAAACACAGGGCACACAACAACCGGTCCGCAGACCGGCCGGGTAGAATGGGTCAGCACGGACATCGACGCCATCGGCAGCACGTCTCCGGTTGTCGCCCGGGGCAAGGTCTTTGTCATCTGCGGCTCAGACGGTATGGAAGGCGGAGGCGGCGAAACACCGCAGCTGGCTGCACTGGATCAGTTTACCGGCAATATCCTCTGGACCACCGGCATCCCGGACGCCGTATACGGCTCCTGGGCCTCACCCGTCTATGACGACGGCAGGGTCTACACGGCTACCGGTCCTGAACTGGGATGCTACAATGCCGATACCGGAGAAAAACTCTGGAGCTTCGACGACACGATCGGAACCCAGGGCGTGGTCAACAGCGGACCGGCAGTCGCTGACGGCATGGTCATCTTCAATGACTGGGACGGAGAGCATTATTACTGTCTCGACCAGTATACGGGCGACCTCTTATGGAAATTTTCCGTGTCTGCCGGCGGCGCGGGAAATGAAATGGCACAGTCGGTTCCGGTTTACGCCGACGGTCGCTTCTACTTCACAAGCTGGGGATACGGCGGATCCAACCCGGGACACATCTTCTGCGTTGATGCCGTAAGCGGTCAGGAAATCTGGCATACCAACACCATCAACAGGCCCCTGTCCGGTTCCCCCGCCTTTCTCGACGGAGTCCTGTACATGACGACCTTCGACTTCTACGGAACCGGTGACCTGATCGCTGTCTCCGCGGAAGACGGCGCCGTAATCTGGCAGCAGACGATTGAACGAAGCGCGTCTACACCGGCACTTGCCTATGGAAATGTCTACGTGACCAGCGGTGTGGACGGGTACACAGACATGCGGACCTATGCGTTCAACGCCCAGACCGGTGATCCGCTCTGGCAGACGCCCGCACTGGCCGCCTCCGAAGGCGGCATCGGCGGCTGGACCTGCTCTCCAGCGGTTGCCGGCGGAAAAGTTTATGTCGGAACGCAGACCGGGTCTGGATTCGGCTACAACGATCTTTACGCCCTCGACGCCATGACCGGCGACGTGATCTGGCACTCGGACTGTGCAGGATCAACCCCTGCACTTTCGGACGGCATGCTGTTCAGCATCGGATCCGACCAGAAAGTGTACGCCTTCAGAGACCTTCTGCCCACGGCTGATTTCAAGGCCTCGCCCACGGCAGGAAGCCCTCCCTTCACCGTGCAGTTCACTGACATGTCAACGATCGCAGCGGCCTGGGAATGGGACTTCAACAATGACGGAACCGTTGACGCCACAGAGCAGCATCCGGAATGGACGTATGAGGCTTACGGCACCTATTCCGTCAGCCTTACCGTCACCAACGCCCACGGAAGCCACACGGAAACCAAGACCGGTTTCATCGAAGTACTGCCCCGGTCACCGGACTTCTCAGCAGACGTGACCAGTGGAACCGCCCCCCTGACCGTGACATTTACCGGTGACATGAGCGGCATCCCGCCCCAGTACTGGCACCGCTGGTTCTGGGATGTCGACGGCGACGGCACCACCGATTACAGCCCGTATTTCACCTTTACCCACACGTATACGGAACCGGGAACCTACACGGTGAGCGGTCAGTTCAATTGCTGGATACCCACGGTAAAGGAACAGTATATTGTCGTACACAGCGGTCCGCCGACCGCGGATTTCAGCGCGGATATCCTGTCTGGCGATGCCCCTCTGACGGTTCATTTTACAGATCTGTCAACCGATGCCGAATCCTGGGAATGGGACTTCGATAATGACGGAACCGTCGATTCGACAGAACAGCATCCGGAATGGACGTATGACACATCCGGCAGTTTCTCGGTCCGTCTGACTGTTGCCAACGCAGCGGGCGAGGACACGGAGACAAAGACCTCCTACATCGTTGTCCCCCCGCATTCACCGGACTTTACGGCGGACGTAACCAGTGGAACCGCCCCCCTGACCGTGACCTTTACCGGCGACATGAGCGGCATCCCGCCCCAGTACTGGCATCGCTGGTTCTGGGATATCGACGGCGACGGCACCACCGATTACAGCCCGTATTTCACCTTTACCCACACGTA
>CAZGEP010000144.1:7402-12762 GCA_964524955.1 uncultured Planctomycetota bacterium
TACGGAACCGGGAACCTACACGGTGAGCGGACAGTTCAATATGTGGACCCCCACGGTAAAGGAGGCATATATTACCGTACTTGATCCAGGCGGAGACACGCCCGATATGCCGCGACCGAATGTGTTTATGGATCTATTGCCCGTGGATGGTATCGTATGGTTTTCGTCGGCCACACCGGGCGCTGTCATTTACACCGGCATCAGTTCAGTCCCGGGGGCAACAGAGCCGGAAGCGTGGTCGCAGACAGCGGACATAACGCTGACAAGTATGGGAACAGTGACGCTCTTTGCGAAAGCGGTTCTGTCAGGCGCTCCTGAATCGGACATTTTCGCGGAAACGGTTGAAGTAACAGATCTGTTTCCGCCGGTCGCCGGTGATCCGTTAAGCGATGCGGTCCACAGGGAGTCCTCCCTGATTTCCGGCTGGGCATCCGCCTGCGTTGACTACGAGGTCGGCGCGGATTGCGATCCGTCCTGGCAGACACCCGGGGAAGCACTCGGACAGGCCGAGGGAAACAGTTTCGATATTGTATGCCTCGGCAACGGCGGCTGGATTACATTGACATTCGATGCACCTGTTCAAAACGGGTACGGGCCCGACCTGGCCGTTTTTGAAAATGGATTCAGCGATACATTTCTCGAACTCGCCTATGTTGAAGTCAGTTCCAACGGCACGGATTTTATACGGTTTGACAGTGTATCGCTCACTACCGGACCGGTGGGAGCGTTTGGTTCGGTCAACCCCGAAGATATCTACGGGCTGGCAGGACGGTATCGACAGGGATATGGGACGCCGTTTGACCTGGACTGGCTCCGCTTCCGTGAAGAGGTTCTTGACGGCACGGTTGACCTGGATGCAATTACCCATATCCGAATCGTGGACATTTTTGGAAATCCCGATTCCGGTGTTACGGATACGGACAGTTTCGGCAACACGATTTATGATCCATACCGGACGATGGGATCCGGCGGATTCGACCTGGATGGCATCGCGATGCTGAACTCGGAAAATGATTGATGTAAGGAGACAGAATGAAGAGGATTATTACCATTTATATTATGTTGATTCTCATGCTGCATTCGGGCTGTTCTTCCGGCAAGAAAAAAAACGGACATGTTCGTAAGAAAAAAACGCAGGAAACTGCACAAAAGAAGGACAAGTTGCTCAATGCCGCAGAACATGAGAAATCAGGTCGTCATATTCAGGCGCTTAAACTGTTTCGGGATATTCGGCGAAGGTCCCTGATTGCGGAAGAACGGGACCTTGCACGATTCGGAGAAGCCCGATGCCTGATGAAGATGAACCGCTATGCTGCGGCAGTCAGTACGCTTGCGCCCCTTCCGGATACTGTTTCGTCAGCGAATGACCGCAAGCGCCTGACCCTCTGCGGAGAAGCGTTCCTGCGAATGAACAACCCGACAGGAGCCGAATCTGTTCTCGAGGTTGCCCTGTCCGGATATGATGTTAAAACGTCTTATGCTTCATGGGCGGCAGCGTGCTGTGCAAACCTGGCCCGGGCATACCTGATCAATGACAAGCCGATTCAGTCGGCCCGAATGTATATGCTCGCGTCTGTACAATTCAGGGCCACCGGCAGGCTGGATGCGGCAGAGGAATGCGCGAAAACGACCTCCCGCATCAATACTCTTTTGTCGCAGGCAACTATAAACACAGATAATCATTAAACTTGAATTGATGTTTTTAAAACACTCACCCACTCGTCTGAGGAGAACATAATGAACGCATTAATTGAATTGCTCAAGGAAAAGAAACTGCTGGTTGCTGATGGTGCCTGGGGGACCGAATTGAGCAAGGCCGGACTCCGCCCCGGCGAGGCACCCGAGTCCTGGAACCTGGATAATCCGGATGCTGTACGCGGTGTGGCCCGTTCCTATGCACAAGCCGGAGCAGACATTGTCATTACCAATACCTTTGGCGGAAACCGATTCAAACTGGAAAAATGCGGACTGGAAAACAAAACCGCTGAAATCAACCGGGTCGGAACCGCTCTCTCCCTGGAAGCCGCAAACGGAAAGGCCCTGGTCTGCGCAAGCATGGGACCCAGCGGTGAGTTCATGGAGCCTCTGGGAACGATTACCGCCGATGAAATGGAGGAGGTCTATGCCGAGCAGGCCGAAGCCCTGGCAGACGGCGGCGCCCAGGCAATCGTCATTGAAACCATGACCGACCTGGAGGAGGCAAAAGCCGCGCTCAGAGGAGCATTCCAGACCACGGATCTGCCCGTAATTGTATCCATGACTTTTGACAAGAGCAATATCGGTTACGCAACAATGATGGGCATCACCCCGGAGCAGGCAGCCGCAGAACTGGACAGCGCAGGCGCGGATGTAATCGGAACCAACTGCGGGGCTGGCATGAAAAACGCAGTGGAAATCATCTCCCGGATACGCAACGCCACCTCTAAACCCATCTGGGCCAAGCCCAACGCGGGCCTGCCCCAGCTGGTGGACGGCCAGACCGTATTTCGGGAAACTCCTGAGCATATGGTACAATATTTCCCAATGATCGCAGAAGCCGGTGCACATATCATTGGCGGATGCTGCGGAACTACGCCTGAGCATATTGCGGCCTTCAGCAGTGCTCGTGACAACCTTGTTCTGACCGTCAGCGGCCTGAGCAGAACCATGGAAGGCATGGATTTTTCCAGTCAGGCAGGCAGTACCTGAACACGCTCTCACAGAACGCTATGGCACTGCTGCAAGGCAACTTACGCAGAACACCCTACGCACTATATATTGTGGTTTCATATTTTCTTAACACAAAATATATGTTTTTCTTGACAATTCTGAAGACCAACGTATACTTGGATTTGCTAAAAATAATTCTTGAAAAACAAGAGAAAATCAACGGAAGCCTGTGAAAATCAGACGCGGACGCGCCGCTGTGACCGGTGACGAATTTCCGAACATGCCACTGTCTGCTGCTCAGATGGGAAGGCCGGAAAATTCGGTTTGAACCGGAAGCCAGAAGACGTTATTTCTCTTTATTATCCTTCGCGGTCAGGGAAAGGGCACATCTCTTTTTAACTCCTTATCCGACTACCGCTATCATTTTTTTACAGGGAGAAGGTCTTATGTCTTCGGAAATGAAAAATAATCGGGAAGCAGATTTTCACGGATTCAGAAAACGAAACGGCATGGTGGTTCCCTTTCATGGGGAAAAGATCGCCAATGCCGTACGCAAGGTTATGAAGGCTGTCTCCAGAAACACGGATACCGCGTTTGATCCGTCACTTCCGGAGACGGTATGCGAACGGGTAAAGGAGTGTCTTAACAACACATCCGGTGAATACTATGTCAGCCCGGACAAAAACGGGAAACGCATACCGGAGATTGAAGATATTCAGGACCTGGTTGAACTGTGTCTGGCCGAAAGCGGGGAAAACAGTCTGGTCTCGGCATACAAGCGGTACCGGAAACGAAGGGAGCTGTCGCGCAAGAAAATCAAGGTCCGTGAGATGACCCGTAACGGCGAAGTCGATGTAACCGATGCCGGGCTCCTCCTGGTGGAATCCACTTCCGGGGACATGACACTGCCCTGGGATAAAAAACGGATCGTATCGCAGCTCCTGGAAAAGACGAACCTGTCCGTGGAAGAGGCGCTGGACATTGCCAAGGCTGTAGAAAATCGCATCATCACCAGCGAGATGACCACCATAAACACCACATTAATCCGGGAGCTGGTAAACAACGAACTCGCGGACCAGGGGTACACGCAGACGCTCCGCGATTTTTCCCTGTACGGAACACCCAGGGATTTTGTGGAATCCCTGATGGACACCAAGTCGGTTGAAAACAGCAATATCGTCAACAACAATCCCGAAGCCGTCAACCTGAGCATTGCCGAACGCGTACTCAAGCAGTGGGCACTCGATACGATCTTTGACTCGAAAGTCAAACGTGCGCACGATACCGGCGCGGTTCACATCCATGACCTGGGATACCCCCACCGCGTCTACTGCTCATCCCATTCCATTGAGTATGTGAAGAAATACGGTCTCCAGGGATTGATCAACCTGAACACCGAATCCAGGCCAGCCCGATGCGCCTCGGTTCTGACCGGCCACCTGAACACCTACCTTGCCTCCATGCAGGCGAACTATGCCGGCGCACTGGGCATTGCGCACATCAATATCTTTTACGCGCCCTATCTCAAGGGTCTGAGCAGAAAAGAATACAAACAGAATGCTCAGGAGCTGATCTACAACGGTTCTCAGAACGCCTTTTCACGCGGCGGCCAGACTCTGTTTCTGGATTTCAACATCCATCCTGGTGTGCCCGGGTATCTCAAAGACGTCCCGGCGATATGTCCAGGCGGTGTCTACATGCTCCGGCAGAAGGACGGCACGGAAATCTCCCTGGAAGAGGAACTGCGCCAGGAACGAGACAGCAGCGGGTATCCGCTCATGGATCTCTATGCCGTTGATCCGGACGGAAACCGACGCCTGGTCCTGCGGGAAGTCGCAGATGAGGACCAGGGAATCACCTATGATCCTGCGGTGCAGAAGGAACTTAAGGCTGCGGGAGAATCCATTCTCACCTACCAGGACTTTGAGACCGAAACCCGGAAGTTTGCCAGTGCGCTGCTCGACGTCTGGAGAGAAGGAGATCGGAACGGACGCGTCTTTGAATTTCCCAAATGCGACTTTCACATAAATGACGAAACCTTCAAGGATCCCGAGCAGTACCGGATCTATCTCGAAGCCTGTGAACTGGCTTCTCACAACGGATCCACGTACTTTATCTTTGACCGGGACGAAGTCACCCTGTCCGCGTGCTGCCGCCTGAGAACCACCATCAGCAATAACCGGATGCTGCGCCATCCGGAGAATATGCGCTTCTGCGGATTCCAGAACGTAACCATTAATATCCCCCAGGCCGCGTACCGCGCCGGACGCAAAGACAGGGAAAAGAAGATCAAAACCTTTTTCAGTGAAATCGACTGGGCAGTGGAACAGGCAGTCAACGCTCACCTGCAGAAGAAAGAGAAGATCGCGGAAATGATGGCCGCGCCAGGCCGTCCGCTGTGGCAGATCGGCAAACCGTCGTGCGACGGAAAGCCATACATCGACCTGGATGACTGCACGTACATCGTGGGCCTGATCGGCGTGAATGACGCGGTGCATTTTCTAACCGGCAGCGATCTCCATGAGAATCCGGCTGCCGGGGAACTCGGACTGAAAACCGTGGCCCACATGTACCTGACACTCAAAAAGCATTCGGAAAAACACGGACTCAAATTCACACTCGAAGAATCGCCCGCAGAAAGCGCGGCGCGCCGCCTGGCAAAGACCGACCTGACCTTCTTCCGCAAGGAAGCGCAATCCGTTTTCCGGGGG
>CAZGEP010000145.1:0-12613 GCA_964524955.1 uncultured Planctomycetota bacterium
ATTCCTTCATGGGCCATTGGAGCCGGGATCGCGGCAGTGGCACTGATCGGCGTACTTGTGTTCAGCATGATGTCAGACGGGAAACCGCAGAAGCCGCCTCAGCCAATAAAACAAACAGAGGCAGACACAGAAGAGAAGGACACCAGCCAACCGGAAGAAAAAGACAGTGCAGAGGAAATGTTTGTATACGCAAAAGACTGGTATGAGAAGAACCCGGAAGCCTACGACAAAGCAATCCTGAAATATGAAATGATCGGAAAGAGCTTTCCCCTTTCCGTGTGGGTAATGAAAGCCCGGGACGCGATTGACAAAATAAAGGCAGCCAGACAGAACGCCGCAAACACCGCATTCGTTGACCTGCAAGACAAGGCAAACGCCCTTTCGGAAAAAGGTGACTATGACAGCGCTGTTGCGGTTTATAAAGACCTGCCAGAGAAATTCGCGGAAATACTCAAGCCCAAAGCCAGAGAAAAAATCGCTGAACTTAAAAAAGAAGCCGCAGCCAAAATTAACACCGCCCTGAAAAACGCGGAACAGCTCCTTGCAGACGGTGAGCCGGAGCAGGGCCTGGCTGAACTGGACAAACTCACAGGCCTGAAATACCAGGCCATGGACAAGCGGATTGCAGATGCCCGAAGCAAACTCGAAGACGCAAGAAAGAACGCCGCGCAAATGGCTCAGCGTAAAGCCGTAGCAGCAGCAAAGAAAAAACTGGAATCCGCAACCGCTGAATTTGACAAAAAACTCTGGGCCAGTGATTTTGACGGAGCCGAAGACGTACTCAAAAAAGTCGAAGCAGACCCGGACATACAGAAGCTCAAAGAAAAAGACCAGATCGCATCTCTCAAATCCATCCTCACCGGCATCGCCAGTCTTAAAGACAAAGAAAAGAAATCCATCCAGGCGTTCAACAGGCTCAAAGGCATGAAGAACGCAAAGATCAGGACCGTAAAAGGCACATACAGGGGAGACATCACCGATGTCAAGGACGGCATTATTTTTATGGCAGTCAAGTTCTCTGCCGGCGGTTCAGTGGGCTACAGCAAGCAGCGTATCAAAATCAACGATCTGACCCCTGAAGAACGGCAACGACTGCTGCCCGAAGTCAAGCCCGAGAATTCGTCTGAATACCTGGCCTTCGCGGTCATGGCCATGGCAACGTTTCAGTCCATGGAAAAAGACCGTGATTTTCACCTGCTTGAACAGGCACAGGCAAGCCTTGAAAAGATCAAAGATCATCCGCTTTCCAACCACTACAGCGAGAAACTCGACGAACTCAAGATGGGTGAAAAAGAAGCCTTTGCAAAACGGGAATACGAAAAGCAGATTCTAAAGAAACAGCAGAAGAAATACACCAGGACCACAGGCAAAGCCATGCTCGCAGCCATAGACGCCTATCTGGAAAAACACGGCAAAACAAAATATGCTGAATCCAGGCAGGAGGAAATCATCCGAATACAAACAGAGGCCCGAAAGCCCCTGGGCCATACAATATACACGAAATTCCCCTTTGACGCCAGAGAAGCCAGACGCCGCCAGAAAGAAACCGCCGAAGCACTTGGCATCCCGGTTGAAAAGGTCATTGACCTGGGAGACGGCGTGAAAATTGAAATGATGCTGATTCCTGCGGGGGAATTTCTGATGGGCGGGAAATACGATCCTGAAGTGATTCATAAAAGAGGACCGGGAGGCAAACTGGAATACTGGCAGCGCGAACACCCGCGGCACAAGGTGCGGATCACCAAACCCTATTACATGGGCAAATACGAGATCACCCAGGCCGTGTGGCAGAAGGTCACGGGCAGCAATCGGTCACAATTCAAGCACCCGCAGAACCCGGTGGAAAATGTCAGCTGGCATGACTGCCAGGCGTTTGTCACAAAGCTCAATGCCGTGTTTGGAAACAGCAAAAAGGCTGATGGGAAAAAAGAAAATGTCAATTCGAGCGCAGCGAGAAATCTTAACCTGAAGTTCCAACTTCCAACCGAAGTCGAATGGGAACAGGCATGCCGTGCGGGTACAGATACTCTGTTCTGGTGGGGAGAGAAGATCACAACAGATATGGCCAATTACAACGGACATTATACCTGGGACGGAGTTAAGGGAGAGAACCGAAGGCGAACCGTGTCTGCGGGCTCCTTCAAAGCGAATCCCTGGGGACTCTATGACGTGAACGGCAATGTATGGGAATGGTGTGAGGACTGGTACGACAGTTACACAAAAGAACCGGCTGAGAACCCCGGAGGGCCTGAAAAAGGCTCGTCCCGTGTCCTTCGCGGTGGCTCCTGGTACTGCCGCCCGGGCGTACTGCGTTCCGCGTACCGCGGCGGCAATCTACCGTCAGCCTGGGGCAGCTACGGCGGGCTGCGGCTGGTTGCTGTTCCCGCGCTCAAGTCCGAATAACTCTTTTTTCTTTTAATTTTTTACCCTTTTACAGCGCGAAGCGCAATCGATTTTCTTTGACAGAATAAAAATACAAGATTTCTCGCTTCGCTCGAAATGACAAGGCGAGCTCGAAATGACAAGGCTCACGCGAAATGACAAGGCGAGCTCGAAATGACATTACCCCATTGTCATTCCGAGGAGTGAAACGACGAGGAATCTTAAGGCAAAAAAGAAATGACAACCCGGAATTACTTTGTTTACATATTAACGAACTGGAACAACAAAGTAATGTATACAGGAGTAACCAGCAACCTGAAGCAGCGTGTATATAAACACAAGACAAAAATGATGAAGGGCTTTAGAAGTAAATACAATGTGAACAAACTGGTATATTTTGAACAGACAAATGATATCAACGCTGCGATTGCCAGAGAAAAAGAAATAAAAAAGTGGCGAAGAGAAAAGAAAAATAATCTTGTCAAGGCGGTAAATCCTGAATGGAAAGATTTGAGTGAGGAAAGCGGGTAAGCTTTTTCGACCATTGCTCTCTGTCATTTCGAGCAAAACGAGAAATCTTTCCCTATATTATTCAGGAAATTGATGAATTCGGAAGGATGATTGGAGGGTGGATAAAACAGAGAAAAAAACATGAAAACATATAATCAGCTTTTCAGCAATATATCATCGCTTGATAACCTGTTCCTGTCGTGAGGCAAAGGGGCAGCACCTTGCTTTAAAGCGATTCTGCGGCTGGGTACGCGCTTATCCGTATGTTCTCAAATGCGATATACGCAAGTATTTTCCCTGTATTGATCATGAAATCCTCAAGCAAAAGCTGTTCAGGATTATTGCCTGCCGACGTACCAGGAAACTTGTTACGGATATTATCAGCGGTTCCCCGCCCCAGGAGAAGTGCCTGCAGTATTTTCCAGGCGATGACCTGTTCAGTCCGCTTGAGAGAAGAAAAGGCCTTCCCATCGGCAACCTGACCAGCCAGATATTCGCCAATTAGTATCTGGATGATTTTGACCACTGGATAAAAGAAAAATTGCGAATCCATCCGTATTGCGTTTTAAGGAGCGTCTCAGGAGATTTCAGGCTTTGTTTTCCGCCGGAGAAGTTAAGTTACCGGAAATACGGGATTCCATACAGTCGTCCCTGGCACATATTTCGCACGGGACTGCTGAGAAATTAAAAATAAAAATTATGAATTCAGAATTGCTGAAGGATGCTGGTTTGTTACCTGGGAGAGGTAATTCAGTTCTTTCCATAACGCCGCCTGCGTCATTTGCGTTCCCATTTATTCTGTATTAAACGCAAGAGACGCAGATGACGCAATAAAAAGAAGAACCACGTTTCAGTACGACAAAGAAATCCATACGCTTTTTATCTTTTATCCCGTCAATCCTGTTAATTCCTCCTGAGGCGGATCAAAACCATGGCTTCGCCGACCCGTCTAAAAAGCTGTTATCAGTTATTCGTTATCTGTTAATCGGGTAAAGCAGTTCTCTGTGAACTCTGTGATCTGGTTCAATTCTTTTGCAGTTATTATTTTTTCGCTTCTTTCGTCTGCTTCGCAGTTCATTATTTTTTCAGCAGTCCTGTTTGCTTTATTGAAGTTGACGATACCGATTCCGATAATAACCTGAATTGTCGTCATCTTTTCGTTCATTTATTCGCGGGGCTGCTTCTCTTTGCTTTCATCAAAGGATTCAACCGCTTGATTGTGTTCCACATCTCCGTCTGATCCGCTTTTGCGGGCACGCAGGTTGCGGAGTCTGCGGTCGGTTCCGTAGCAGGTCAGAACATCGTGTGCCAGAATCGGGTTGTCCGGAGAAGGGGCTCCAAAATACCTGTTGTTTCGGCGCATGCCAAGGACCAGGATGCCCTCCCGGTTGAGTCGCAGCTCATTCAGGGTTTTGCCGCATATCCAGTCTTTCTCCTTAACCGTAAGATTGGCAATCGAGTATCCGCGGTCAATGGCAAGGAGTTTGTCATAATCCACCAGCGTCAGGTCAGTCCATCTGGAGAGAAACCATCGTATGGCCCGTTCCAGCAGCAGGTTTGCTGCATTGATTTTTGACATCAGGTAAATAACAAGAGTAAATCCCAGAATTATGAGAAGGCGTTCAAGGCCTTCCTGCGAGTCTTTCAGGCCGCTGAACGAAAAAACCAGGGATGCAATCGCAGACGTGATTCCGATATTTCCCAGCAGCACCAGAATGCGGATAATGTGTCTGCGCACCGGATGATTGATTACGTATTCCGCTTCACTGGTCGTAAACCCCACCCCGCTGAACGCGGAATGGGCCTGAAATCCGGCAATGTCTTTGGACAGTCCGGTCATGACCAGGGCAGTGGTGCCGACTTTGACAATGATCAGGGATACCAGCGTAATGATGACCAGAGAAATGATGGGGATCATGGAGTACCTTGAATCCAGTTGCGTTGAAATTCAGAAGTAAAACAAACTCATTATACTGCCGCAGGCCGGAAGTTCAAAAAGAAAACCGTATATTTTGAACTTGAAGTTTTTGTTCAGGTACTATAGAATATCCATCGTTATCAGTGAAATCGAAATCGTAAGCCCTGGACGACAGCGACACCGATTACGAGACCGATAGCGAAGATATTTTAGGTGGATAAATGTTGCAACCGTATTCAGGAGGACGAACATGAACAAAATCGGCATTGATCTGGGCGGAACCAAGATTGAAGGAATTGTTCTGGATAAATCAGGAAATGAATTGTTTCGCAAACGCATTCCTACAGAACAGGAAAAAGGCTGCGACCATATTCTGGATAATATAAATACGCTCTACATTGAACTGGCTGACCATGGCCAGGACTCGGAGTATACCCTGGGAATCGGAACGCCGGGAGCCGTGTCCTCGCGTACCGGTCTGCTCAAGAATTCCAATACCAAATGCCTGAACGGAATGCCGTTCAAGGATGACCTGGAAAAGAAGATTGGTCGGTCGTTTCGGATCTACAATGATGCCAACTGTTTTGCCATGGCCGAAGCCCTGTTTGGTGCGGGAAAAGGCAAAGACATGGTCTTTGGTGTGATCATGGGGACCGGCTGCGGCGGTGGTATTGTTTATCATCAATCCGTTGTCAACGGACTGCAGGATATCGGAGGCGAGTGGGGGCACATGTCCATTGATCCGGACGGACCGGACTGTTACTGCGGCAATAAAGGATGCGTAGAGACATTTATCAGCGGCGGAGGGCTGGAGTGCATGTTCCGCAGAAAATACGGCAGTGAGAAACGCCTGGCTGAGATTGTTGAATCCTTTCGAAGCGGTGATCCGGTTTGCACGGAATTCATGGCCGTGTTCTTCCGCAATTTTGGACGCTCCATGGCCAATTTGATCAATATTCTGGACCCGGATGTGGTGGTAATGGGCGGGGGACTGTCCAATATCGAAGAGCTGTATACCCGGGGAGTGGAAGAGGTTCAGCGGTTTGTCTTCAGCGACAGCCTGGAAACACCGATTGTTAAAAATCAGCTGGGCGACTCCGCCGGTGTTGTGGGTGCGGCGCTGATCGGGGTCTAAACGAAAAAAACTTACCAGTAATAATCCGTACCTGGATCGCCGTTGACTGCATTTTTGCCTGTACCATATTGGACCTTCATTCTGGAGAATTCCCTCCACTTGCCGTGGCCGTCCACATACACCACGTTGCCCCCCTCTGGACCAGAACCGGTTGTGGACATATGGTTGGTGCTTCGCTGCGTGGAATAGTCATCAGCCGTGCTGTACCATGTGCTGCTGAAATTCTGTGTAATATCCGCAAAGAGCGCGATATTGTTTTTTGCGGCGATGGACTTCGGGTATTTGGTGTAGTTTGTGTTTGCCGTATACACATACCCCAGGGTCGGATCATTGCCATCCGTTTCCCAATCCCAGTATTTTCTCATTTCAGGCCGCATGGGACAGTAAAAGACATCCTTATTTTCAATCTCTGAGAAAAAAAGGTCCCGTTGGCTTTTGTCATTAAAGCGTTGCAGGCCGATGGAACCGGTGCGGCTGGTGACCACTAAAAAGTTTCCACTGTTTTGCGTGGCAAAAAGAACCGCTGCCGTAACCAACTGTCGGGCATTGCTCAGACAGGTCGTAAGCCGTGCCTTTTTTCGGGCAATGGTAATGGCTCCGAGCAGCAGGCTGGCCAGCAGGGCCACGATTGCGATAACAACCAGCAGTTCGATCAGAGTGAAGGTTTTCTTTTGTTGCAAATGCATCCCGACCTCCCGTATGAAAAATAAATTGCGACTACCAGTAATACTTCGCGCCGCTGCCTGTAAAATCCTGGGTCAGGTCAGCGACCAGAACGACGTTTGATTTTGTACTAATACCAACGGCTTTGTAATTCGTTGGAAGGTGATCACGGGCCATGTACATATACCCGGTTCGGCATTCATCAACTGCCGGGTCTGCAACTCCCGGTGCTGCTGCTTCATACACTTCCATCCGGAATGGACAGTAGAGGACTTCGAGCTGTCCGCATTCTTTGAGGAATCTCCTGAGCTGTGCCTCGTCATCAAAGCGCTGCATGCCGTGTGGACCGCTCCTGCTGGTTATTCTGAGGAATTGTCCTCCATTTTCGGTGGCAAAGAGGACTGCAGCGGTAGCGAACTGCCTGGCATTGCTCAGACATGTGGTCAGCTTGGCCCGTTTTCGTGCAACGGTTATGGCACTAAGCAGAAGTGCCGCCAGTAGGGCCACGATTGCGATAACGACTAGAAGTTCGATCAGGGTGAATTTGTTTTTGTGATTCATTTCTTTCCTCCTCCATTACTTTCCATTTGCAGAATGCGAAGAGAGTAAACGTTGATTCTGTTTTCAATAGCCTGAAGTCGAAAATCTATTTGAAAATCAGGGGCCAATGCATAGAAAACGTCATAGAAAAGCCATAACAGAAACTATCTATAGTATACACCATCAAACAGTGCATGTCAAGCTCTTCCCGGTCGAAAATCATAAACCATCATTTCTACACTCGGGTATCCGCCCCAGTCATTGTAGATCAGCTGAAAGACAATATCACAGTTTGCCCGGATTTTCTTCAATTCATCTATGCGGTCTCCCATACCGAAGCCCACGGCTTTTCGTACTTTTCCGCCGGAAGTGGCTTTGAATTCAAGGTGGCGGGAGGCTCTGCCGATCAGGCGGGGCGAGCCGATGATTTTCAGGTTTCTGCATAAGAGCAGGGGCCTGCGGTTTTGATTGCCGAACGGGCCGAAGCTGCTGATTTCCCTGTGCAGGTCCAGGGTGAGCATGGGCAGCTGAAGCTCGGCATCAATATTGATGGTAGGAACAAGGTCTTCGTCCTCGAGCTGGTCAGCGGCTTCTTTTTCCAGGGCGGCTTTGAAGGATTCGATATTTTTCTTGTTGATCTGAATGCCGGCCGCGGCAGCATGACCGCCGAATTTCATCAGGTGGGTTGCACAGTTGGTCAGGGCATCAAAGAGGTGAAACCCGGGAATGGAGCGTGCTGATCCCTGGCCGATATCGTCGGAAAAGGAGACAATGACTGTGGGGCGGAAATACTTCTCTGCAATCTTGGACGCCACAATTCCGATGACTCCCTTATGCCATCCTTCCCCGGTCAGGATAATGGTGCGTTTGGATTCGTCGCCTTCGTACTGTCCGCTGACTTCGTCAAAGATGGTTTTTCCGATTTTCTGCCGCTCTTTGTTGGTTTTATCCAAGAGGTCGGCAATATCGTATGCTTCTTTGAACGTATCTGTGGTAAAGAGTTTGAGTGCGAGTTCGGTTCTGCCCAGACGGCCGGCTGCGTTGATGCGGGGTGCGATCTTGAAGGCGATGTCTTCGGTTCGGATGGGGTTGTTCGTGTTGATGGAGGTGATATCCATGATCGCCCGCAATCCCGGGTGTGTTGTTTTGCGCAGAGCCTTGAGGCCGTAATGGACCAGTATCCGGTTCTCATTTTTGAGCGGAACAATATCAGCCACTGTACCCAGTGCAGCAAAGGCCATGCTTTCCCGGATATACTCGCTGAATGCGTCCGGGTTCATGGAACGCATCCTGGATCGTTCCGCCAGGGCCCAGGCCAGCTTGAGTGCGACACCTGCGCCGGAAAGCTCGTGAAAGGGATAGGGGCAGTCCGGTATTTTGGGGTTGATTACTGCGACCGCTTTGGGGAGTTCATCCGCGAGTTCATGATGGTCGGTGATAATCACGTCAATGTTTCTGGTGTTCAGATACGCCACTTCTGCAAAATCCGTGGAACCGCAGTCCACGGAAATTAACAGGGATACACCTTTGGAAGCGATTTGGTCAATCGCCTGTCTGTTGAAACCGTATCCTTCGTCGATCCGGTCTGGAACATAACACATGAAATTGGCAGCCAGGCGGTTCAGGAGACTGTGCAGAATAGCTGTGGATGAGATTCCGTCCACATCATAATCACCATAGATACATATCTTCTCCTTTTCCTGAATGGCGCGGAGTATCCGGTTGACCGCGATATCCATTTCTTTCATCAGGAACGGGTCAAAGAGCTCTTCCAGAGATGGGTTCAGGAATGAATAGGCTTCGGATACGGATGAAATGCCGGTGTTGACCAGTATCTGCGACGCTGCCGGAGAAATCGACAGCTTGCGGGAGATCTCTGTACTCAGGACCGGATCCGCACGTCGGACCAACCATTGTTTAGGAGCCTGCGTCTGACAATCCATGCTCGGTCTTTTCCCAGTAAAAGGGGCGTGTGATAAATTGGAAGAGTCCCTTCCAGGCCGCGATACTGATCAAGATCCAGTAGACGGGTGATATAAGGGCGGTAATCAGAAGATCCGGCATCCTTCGTTTCAGACAGCCCATACAGTTGAGAAGAATGAAAAGAATATTGGACAGAAGAAGTATACCCGTGATCCAGAAGAAAACAACAGAAATAGTAGACCACAGCGGATCTTCATTCGGCCCGACAAAGAGCATCTGCCAGGCAAACCGGGGATAGTCCCTGGGACCGCAGATTACGTTGGACAGTATATGTCCGGCAGCCAGATCCTTCATCAGCAGGCCGACATATACACAGGCAATCAGCCAGTAAATGACATTCAGCAGCAGCATTCCGGAAAGACCGCCGACCGTCAGAATAAAAGAGATAAATCCACGAAAACCCAGTTGCTGGAAGAGTCGGAAGGGATTGCGCATGTGTACAAAGTGGGTCTGTATGTATCCTTTGATCCACCGGGAGCGCTGCCGGATCCAGTTGTACGGCCGGGAATTCGCCTCCTCCCAGGTGGTGGAATCAAGCACCACGGTACGCATGTTTTGCCGCGCAAGGCGAATGCCCAGGTCGCAGTCTTCGGTCACATTGAAGGGATCCCAGCCCCCGAGTTCCTGAAGTTCCAGGGTCTTGAAATGATTGGATGTGCCGCCGAGGGGAATCGGAAGCCCCAGGCTGTGAAGTCCGGGCAGAAAAAAATCAAACCAGACCGTGTATTCCACGGTAAACCATTTGGTCAGCAGATTGTGGCGTGGGTTGTAGTAATTGAGTTTGCACTGAATGCAGACTGCGTCATCAGGTAGCTTTTTAAAGGCGGCCACGGCTTTTTTCAACTGATCCGGCTCCGGCCGGTCTTCCGCGTCATAGATGACCAGATATTCTCCCCTGGCCTTTTCCAGGCCGTGATTGCAGGCACGGGGTTTGGTCTTGGGACATGCGTCCGGTACAACAATCGTTTCAAAACAGGCGGGCAGATCCAGCATCCGACAGGCAACCTGTGTGGCCTTGTCGTCTGCTTCGAGCAGCAGTTTGATGTCCAGTTTAGACTGAGGGTAGTCGATCTTTCTGAGGTGCTTGAGGATTTTCTCAGCAACATTACTTTCATTATAGAGCGGGATAAGAATCGTGTAAACCGGCAGTTCTTCATCTGTCAGCAAATCAATCTTTCGTTTGTGGATTTTGATTTCCCCGGGACGGACAATGGAAAGTAAGACCACGAGCAGTTTAAAGAGAATGATTAGAAAATAGAACCCGGCAATCAGCAGGTTGACAACAATCAGAAAAATGTCCCAACGCCAGAGAACGAATACGATAAGTCCGCTTATCAGAAGCAGATACCAGAAAACCTGCCACCATCTGAGAGGCCTTCGAGCGCTTTCATTGTCATGGAGTTCAATAAAACGGTTAACCGTGGGGTCCTGAAAATCCTTGGGCATAGTGGAATTACGACAAAATTGTTGAAAGAATCGAATCAGTCAGTATGATAAGCTGGCTATGAGTATAAAGAAATTACAGTGATATGCAATACAAAAATCCAAAGCTCGGGATAAAAAGAACATGGAATCATGACAGTTTCAGTATTGGAGGATGACATTATAAGCAATTACAATATAACGGATTACGACTACACTCTTCCGGAAGGCATGATTGCCCAGCAACCGGCAGCGCAGCGGGATGAGTCCAGGCTTATGATTTGTGACCGAAGCGCTGGAGCGGTTCAGCATACAAAATTTTCCTCTATCACACAACAGCTTGAAGCAGGCGACCTGCTGGTTTTCAACAATACAAAAGTCATGAAGGCACGGGTTCGCGGTTATCGCAAAACCGGCGGAAAGGTAGAGCTGCTCTTTCTCCATCCGGTGGAAAACGGATGGCGGGCCATCGGAAAACCCTTTGCACGTCTAAAGCCCGGAGAAGTGGTAACCACCGAAAACGGTCAGGCCATTGAAATCAAAGAAAAACATACCAGCGGAAATCTGACCGTTCAGGTGTTGGATATGGATGCTGCTCAGCTGATGGAGTGCGAAGGCAGCACACCGCTTCCGCCGTATATCCGACGGGATGCCCGGGAGCAGGATCTTTCCAGGTACCAGACCGTTTACGCAACCGAATCCGGCTCTGCTGCAGCGCCTACAGCCGGACTGCACTTCACGGATTCCCTGATTCAACGACTTGCTCAGGCAGGTGTTGAGACGTGTTACACCACGCTTCATGTGGGGATGGGTACCTTCAAACCGGTCCAGACCGCGGATATCCGCAAACACCGGATGCATGCTGAGTTTTTCAAAATTAGTGAAGAAGCTGCGGACCAGATTTGGAGTGCGCTACGGGAAGACCGGAGAGTTGTGGCCGTAGGCACTACGGCCATGCGGGTTCTGGAGAGAGCCTGCTCCGGCGGCAGAGTCACTGCCTGCGAAGGCTGGACCGATCTCTACATTACCCCGGGCTACAGGTTCAAGGCTGTCTCTGCTTTGATTACAAATTTTCATCTGCCGCGTACCAGTCTGCTTATACTCGTTTCCGCATTCGCAGGACGTGAATTCATTCTGGACTGCTATCAGCTGGCCATTGATCAGGGATACCGTTTCTACAGTTATGGGGACGCGATGTTTATTTATTGATTCAGGAATTTGATCTGGACTTTTCCGGCATTGTCGATCTTTTTGCATTGATTGATGAACTCCGGATATTGATCCGGCGGCAGGCGAAACGGGTGGATGGTTTTGTCCCGCGTGAACTTTATTCTGGAGGCAGACGTATTAAAGTCCAGATGGAATGTTCCGAAATCTCTTTTTTCTTTTACATTTTCAGGTGCCTGGATTTTGTATTCTTTTGTGCATTCAATTTCCACTGTATCGTGACGGACAATCCAGTAGGGGAAGTGAAGAGTCGTTTTGCGGTCAGCCTGGCCGCCGAAGAGCTGGACCAGGTTGGGTTTGTCAAAATTCAGTTTGAGATTGATTCCTTCTTTGGTCACTTCCGTCAGACCTTTGGTCGTATAATCTACAACCAGTTCAATGGGCTTTTCCAGAGAGTCCAGATTGTTGACAGCAATCTTCTGAATATCAGCTGCCGGCACATACTGATTTAAAACCCGGTGCGCCCAGAGTTCTTTTTTGTCTTTGCTGTATTTACTCAAGTCCCGTTTGTACCGAAAGTAATTTTCCGTAAGAAACGTGATGGTTATGTGTCCGGTAACGCTGCCGTCATTCTCAAGGGTCATGTGAGTCTGGGTATGAGCCGGAGCCCGGTTCCGGGTGTCTCCGGAGGGCAGCTTGGCCAGCGTTCCCTTTTGCGTGCCTGAAATATAGACCGGTGCGCCGTACAAGCGGGGCGGAATCCAGCCGAACGGACAGTCTCGGGCGCCAAGGTTGATCCAGATGGGGGTGTCTGTACGTATGCGCAGCAGTGGGTGGTTAAAGTATCGTTGGGAAACCATATCCCACCTGGGATCGCCAAAGGCCTGTGACGG
>CAZGEP010000146.1:0-12195 GCA_964524955.1 uncultured Planctomycetota bacterium
GAAATTACTTTTATTAAAAATGATATTCTTCTGCTTGCTCGAAAGAGGTTCTGACGTGGATTGATATCCAAGGGAAGCATACCCGCGTAATCTTTTCGTATACATTCGCTCCAGCATGCCGGTTCGAATATCTACATAATCGTAAATACGGACTTCTTTCTTACCGCTTGATAATCGGTGCAGACGTCCTGCATACTGCTGAAGTGTCCCTTTCCAGGAAACCGGCATTGCCAGAAACAATGTATCCAGTCGGGGTGCGTCAAATCCTTCTCCTGCGTATTTACCAGTCGCGACGATGGTCATTGGCGTTTCCGAAGGCCAGAAGGATATTTTTGCCAGCGCCTCGCGATTCTTTTTTACTCCCATTTTACCGGTCAAAAGCACTGCGTCCGGAATGCGATCGCACAACATCGAAGTCAACCGTTCTGCATGAACGGTCCTCTGCGTCAAAACCAGCGAATTCCGCTGTTGCTTGAAGTTTTCGAATACATCATCTGCAATCAGATGATTCCGCATATCGTCTTCTGCAATCTCTGCGTAAACATCCTGAATCCTCAACTCTTGCTTCTTTTCACCTGAAGGTATTGAGAAGCTCGTGAACCGTGGTATAAGAATGTGCTCAAACGGACGTCTTTTGGATTGCTCCCGTGCATCATCCTTATAGCGTATCGGACCCAGATGAAAAAACAAAATCGGTTGATGGCCATCCTGCCGGACCGGTGTAGCTGTCAACCCGTAAACATATTTTGCTTTTGATCGCTTTATCACCTGCTCAAAACTGAATGCCGGCACATGATGACATTCATCCACCAGGACCATACCATACTTGCTCATGATATCATTTTCTTTTTGCTTATGCAGCGACTGAATAATCGCAATATCAATAATTCCACTTACGCATTTAACGCCTGAGGCAAATTGACCGGGCAGCATTTGTTTTTTCTTTCTGCCGCGCTTCTTCGGAAGTTCCGGAAGCGTCTCTCGAATATCCAGAAATTCTCTCAAACGTTCATACCATTGTGATAAAAGCTGCTTACGATGCACCAAAATCAGCGTATTGACTTTTCGTGCTGCGATCAACGCCGCTCCCACTACGGTTTTTCCAAAAGCCGTAGTGGCAGACAATACACCGCTCTCATATTTCAAAAGCGCATCAACTGCCTGCTGCTGCTCTGACCGCAAGTCGCCATTAAACGAAACATTGATCTCTTTTCCACGACAGGCTTGATCTTCACAGGAAATGTCCACTTCAGCATCACTCAGCATTCTGGTAACGTCCTGTTCACAACCGCGAGGCAAAATAAGATATTTATCTGTTTCGTCAAAACAGGAAATAATTCTTGGTTTATTATACGTTGGAAGCCGCATGGCCTGGGATTTATAGAATTCAGGATTGGGAAAGGCTGCAAGTCGTTTTAACGCATTCATGACTCTGGAGGAAAAACCATCCTTTCGAACATACAACATACCGGACTTGACAATAGAGGCGTTTTCCGGAAAATCAGCCTTTTGCAATGAAACACTCCTGGATTTCCAGGGTTTGTCGTCCTCACTTTTTCCACGAGCAAAGACGCCCAGCCCATTTCCGGAAGCAACGTGATCAATCACATCACAAACTCTTCTCTCAGGCAGTCTTTCCAGACCGGACAAAAATGCCCATTGGTCGTCATAGGGAATGAATTCCTGGTCAACGAAGACGCTGTTTTGATTCTCTCTGGCCATACGCTGAAGCGGCAATGCAATCAAATTCCCAAATCCGCCTTTGGGCATTGAGTCCTGATTGGGAAAAAGCCTGTCGTAGGAATGAAACCCGATCGAATGACGCTCGTCCATGGAATGCGTAAGCAAAGATGTTCCAAGCTTTCTGGCGAGTGAAGCCGGAATATTATGTTCAAAGAAAAACCAGATATGCGCTCCGTTTCCAGAGCGGGAACGCTCAACCGCAAAAGGTAAATCATACTCATTACACGTCTTTCTGATCACTCGTACATCCTTTTGCCATTCCTCTTTGTCAAAGTCTATTGCCAGAAAAGAGCAGGTATCGTCATTCAAGATTGGATAAACCCCCAGAACAACCTCACCCCGCAAATGAGACTCTACCACTTTATCGTTAAAAGGCTGATACAAACTCGACGAACAATTGGAACACTTTACTTCCGGTTTCCCGCACAAACCCGGTTTCCATTCATTCAGGCAAAAGGGGGAATAACCGCTTTTCCCCTTCCGGTTTTCCCATCTTTTGGCAACAACATCACTCCTGCCCTTAAACAGTGACATGAATAACTGAATCTTTGCATTCGTATCTGACCTGGCGGTTATTTTCGTGTAACTGTTCGATTCGCAATTCAGCGTAACATCTGAACTATCTCCAGAAAGATAATCCAGTTGTGACGTATCTACCGTCTCCGGATCGGATAAATCGTAATTCGTTTTGTTCTTTGACTGCTTACGCATTTCATCCAATTTGGCTTTCAGGTATGCGTTTTCTTTAAGCAGCTCCTTATATTTCCTGTACAATTCGTCGTATTTCATATAGTTCGATTTGTGCGTTTTTTTATTCACGCACTTCAGGATTATTTATTCTAAGGAATGGTCCCGTTTGTAAAACTCCTCAATGAAATTTCACCTGCATTCCACATACATTCAGACCTCATCAAACAAACCGGAAAACGATTATGCATTGTTTCTGGATTATAAACCCCGGGAGCACCGGGTTCAAGGAAATTTTGTGGCAGAAAATCGATGCTCCGTCCGGAGCGCAAATTCCTCAGTCGCATTCTCTGCTTGCTTTTCCATGCTGACCAATATCTTCCACCAGGCCGGATACGCGTCCGTCAGTTTCGGCAAGCAGCACTATGTTAATGACCGGAACGTGTTTCAGACGGAAAAAGAACTCAGTGAGGGCGTACAGGCGGTTCAGCCCTTCTCCTACAGTGAACCGTACGACGGCCGGGAATTTGAAATGCTCCAGCATCCGGGTCCCAACCCGTGGATTCTTGGCGGCCGGTATCCGGAAGCCCCGACCTCCAAGTCAGAAACCCAGGCCGTGGATGCCTGCATCAACTGGCTCTCAGCCAGAGAGAATGAAAATTCCCCGTTTCTGCTCCGGTGCTCTTTTGCCAGTCCGCATACGCCGGTGGTTCCGCCTGCACCGTATGACAGCATGATTTCTCCGGATGACATTGCCATTGCGGACGAAACCCGAACCATGCCCGAAGACGCACCTCCCTGGATCCGCCATGACCAGGCGGTTCAACGGGACGGCACCTGTTTTACCGAAAATCAGGTCCGGCATATGCGCAGCCATTACTATGGATTCTGCGCCTTTATTGACGATCAATTCGGCCGTCTTCTGGACTGGATGAATACGCGCGGGCTGCTGGAGAACACGATTGTCGCATTTACCGCGGATCACGGAACGCTGCTCTGCGATTATGGCATGGTTCAGAAGGGGTCTTTTTATGAACCGGACGTGACGGTTCCGCTGATCCTTGCAGGTCCCGGAATTAAAGAAAATACCGTTATGACCACCCCGGTAACCACGCTATCCCTGCTGCCCACCCTCCTGGATCTGGCCGGTCTGAACGTTCCGGAGTCCTGCGAAGCCCCGAGTCTGGCGCCCGCACTCCAAAGCGGCAGTGAGCCACTCACCGAACCGATCCTGAGTGAAATTTCCGAACGCTACCCGCATAAACTGACCGGCCTGACCGAACCCCTGGAAGGCGTACGGCTGGGGCTCCGCCGGGTCATGCTGCGCGTGGGTGACTGAAAATACTGTTGCTGTCTGAATCCGGATCCAATTGAACCGACTCTGCACAATCTGAAAGACGATCCATTTGAACGCCGGAATCTTAGTGGATCGGCTGAGACTGCAGATTTGGAAACAGACATGTCCCGACGGCTTACACAAGCCGTTGGCAAAAAACCGGTCTTTGGACTGGAACTGACCCGGTCCGACCGCTAATACTGATCCGTCTGAAATGTATTCACAATCGATAGCGTCTTTTAAAATCAGAAACAGCCGATACCGATTACGATTGCGATACCGAGCCGGTGCGGCACCCTCTTTTTATTCACGAATCACCAACTGTTTACTCCTCCACGGGACCCCAGTAGACTTTGCCGATCACTGATGGCACCAGACCCAGCGTGACCACCAGCACCACAACCATAACCGCGCTCAGAAGCAGCAGCGAGTCATAGGCACTCAACTCTGAACCCCACAGGAACCATTTGTCTGAGAGAAGTCCTGAATTCAGAATCCAGGCACTCAGCATACCGGAAAGAGCAATCCCCATGCGGATCATGGAGATGGAGATACCGCTGGCAAAGGCCTTGTTCTTTGGCGGAATGATGGCAAAGAGCTCCGTGGTGATCGCAAGTCCGGAAACCGCCATCACCAGACCGAAGAGCATCTGCAGCAGACTCATAAAAACAAAGAGAGAACCGGAGACCGGCTCTGTAAAGGATTGGAGAAGAGTGTCGAAAAATCCGGGAATCAGGGAGACCGCTGTATCCCTTATCAGAAAGAGACCGTAAATCAGACCGAATGACAGATGACTGATAACAAACACAACCCGGGTTCCGTACCGGTCCACAACACGCCCGCCCACAATCAGACCCGCCATGGCGCCCAGAGTGGCAGCGAATCCTGCGGCAACCACGACATTATCGCCAAATCCCAGAACGTTCTTCTCCAGCAGACAGAACAGTGCCGGTGCATTTCGGGTAACCAGAGAAAGCAGAAATACATACGCAATAAAGGGGGTATATCCCGGGGTGCGGATAATATCGGTGATCACGGTCCTCAACGATTCCCGTTCCACTGCCGGCCTCTCCATCTGAGGGATTCGGCGGTAGAAGAAGAACCGAAGCAGGAGAAAGACTCCCGGAACAATAAAAATTACCTGAAAGAGCCAGACAGGTGAATCCCTGGCCAGCAGAAATGCCAGCGGGATTGACGTAATCAGCACACTTGTGCGGACACAGAACCTGAGTTTTCCCAGAAACCGCCCGCGGCGATCCTCTGGAATCAGCGGGTGCATCAGCGCCAGCCAACCGCCTCCCAGCATGGAAGCGCCCAGCGAATAAAGGACAATGCAGCAGCCCATTACCAGCGCAGCCTGCTCCCGCGTGGAGAAACCAGCCAGCACAACCCCCCAGAAGGCAACGATTGTAATCAAAACACCGGTTATCCCCAGTCTCTTGGGACCCACTCGATCGGCAGCGTATGACGAGGCAATGGTCAGAAAACTCGCGGTCAGAGAAAAAAGAGAGGCAAGAAACAGGATCTGTTCCGGTGGAATCAGCATTGCCGTCATGTACAGGATCAGGATGCCGGCCTTGTCCATGACCATATTGGGAGGCGTGGCACTGACCTGGGTTGCGATGACCGAACGCATTCCGCGATTCTGCGTCTCAGATACAGATTCGTTTGGGGATAAACTCTCAGGATTCGAATTCATTACAGTACCCGTTTACCTCGCGTGGTTGAACAATCTCCAAGCACGAACGGGTAAGTATAACAGAAAAAACAGTAAAGTCAACTGTCATGGAGAGTCAAAACGACCTTGCCGGCTTTGCCGGTTTCGATCAGGTCAAAGGCCTGCTGAAAGTCTGAGAATGCAAACGTATGCGTAATCACAGGCATCAGACTGTCCAGATGCTTTTCCAGGAAGGTCTGTGACTGGTACCACGTATCATACATACGTCGACCGTTGATGGCATGAATCGTCAATCCCTTAAAGATAATCTCCGGCCAGTCCACGGCCACGTCACCATGCGGAATCCCGAGAATCACGGCATCCCCGCCGTTTCGAAGCAGCCGGAATCCGGACTGAAGCGCAGAAGCGGCTCCGGACATCTCCAGAACGAGCTCCGGACCCAGGCCTTCGGTCTTTTCATGAACAATCTCATCCAATCCCGGCTCCGACGGATCCAGCACCAGGTCAGCCCCAAGCCGGGACGCCAGTTCGCGCTTGTATACAGAGGGTTCAACAACAATCACGCTTGCCGCTCCCACGTGTTCGGCAATGGCCAGCGCAAATAGACCAATCGGACCGCAACCCGATATCAGCACAGTTTTACCGGAAATCGGAACCGTCATCACCGTATGCATGGCATTGCCAATCGGATCAAAGACCGCAGCGACCTTTTCCGGAATTCCTTCAGCCACCGGCCATATATTGTCCGCAGGCATAAGCAGGTATTCAGCAAAACAGCCGGACCGATCCACGCCGATAATCTCCACGTCCTCACAGATATGTCCGTTTCCGGTCCGGCAGAACCGGCAGTGGTTGCAGGTGATATGACCTTCAGCCGACACCCGGTCCCCCACCTTGACATGCTGCACCCCGTCTCCCACGGCCTCCACATATCCGACAAATTCGTGCCCGGCAGTCAGTGGCGGTTTAATGCGAGACTGCGCCCAGTCGTCCCAGTGGTAAATATGAACATCTGTTCCGCAGATCCCCACAGCGGATATCCGGATCAACACATCGTTATGACTGAGGATTTCCGGGCATTCAATCTCCTTGAGTTCAAACCCCTTTTGCGGTGATGATTTAACAATTGCTTTCATTTCAAGATTGACATCCCTGGAGAGTTTACTATAATGAATATTGGCTTCCGCGAAACAGCCAAAAAACAATTATAATTGAGAATCCAGCAAGGTCAAGGGGATAATATTTATTTAATATATCAAACAGGAGGTGCACCATGGTGAAAATACCGGAACTTCCGTCCATCGGAAAAGCACTGAAGAAACTGCGCAAAGCCAAACATATCAGCCTGGAAAAACTCTCCGAAGCATCCGGCGTATCCAAGGCCATGCTCTCCCAGGTGGAAAACGGCAATGTCAATCCCACCGTTGCCCTGATGTGGAAAGTCACCAATAGCCTGGGAATCTCCCTTCAAGACATTGTTGGTAACGGAGACGTCAACCATTCACCAAAAATTATACGCCAGGATCAGGCACCCGTATTGAAAGATGAAAGCCAGCAGTGGAAAATTCAAATCATCTCCACTCTTGAAATGGCTGAAACACTGGAACTCTATCTTCTGGAAATAAAAAAAGGCGGTGCCCTGAAATCCAAACCGCATATTCACGGTACCGAGGAAATCCTGACCGTACTGGAAGGCAAGGGCGCGATTGAGGTCTACGACAAAAAACATGAACTCAATGAATACGACAGCATCATCTACAAGGCCGATTCCGACCACACCATCATCAACACCTCATCCGCTGGAAGATTGAAATGTCACCTGACCGTACGGTACAAATAAACCAAGGAGAAACCGGATGAATGCCAACCTTTCAGAACAACTCGACTCCCGCCTCAAACAGATGAAAGACAACGGAACCTATAAAACCTTCCGCTACCTGCAAAGCCCCATGGCTCCGGAAGTGCGTATGGAAGGAAAGGGCGATGTCATTGTCATGTCCTCGAACAACTACTTGGGGTTTGCCGACCATCCCGACATCATACGAGCCGGAAAAGAAGCCTTGGGCTGCTACGGGGTAGGCACCGCGTCCGTACGCTTTATCTGTGGAACCTATGACATTCACCGCGAACTGGAAAACGCCATTGCCTGCTTCTTCAGAACCGAATCCGTCCTGACCTATGTATCCTGCTGGAACGCCAATACCGGTGTGATCCCGGTCATTGCCGGAAAAGGCGACTGCCTGATCTGCGATGAACTCAATCACGCCAGCCTGATCGACGGCGTCCGCCTCTCCAAAGCCGAACGCAAAATCTACAAACATTCGAACATGACGGAACTGGAAAAATGCCTTAACGCTACACAGGACTGTGGCCTGCGTCTGATCGTTACCGACGGCGTCTTCAGCATGGAAGGGGATATCGCGAACCTGCCGGATATCGTTTCACTGGCTGAGAAATACAATGCCGCCATTCTAGTAGATGATTCCCACGGCACAGGCGTACTTGCGGATGACGGCAGAGGCATCATCGGCCATTACGGACTGGACGGCAAAATCGACATCATCACCAGCACCATCGGCAAGGCCCTGGGCGGTGCGGCCGGCGGCTTCGCAGCCGGCTCCGCAGCCCTGATCGATCTGCTCAGCCAGGTATCCAGACCCCAGATCTTCTCCAACGCACTCCCCCCGTGTGTGGCGGCCTGCGCACTCAAGGCGATCCATATCCTCTCTTCGGACTCATCCATCATGGAACGACTTCGTTCCAACACCGCGTACCTGCGCAAACGCCTCAATGACCAAGGGATCAAACCCCTTGACGGTGAATCCGCGATCGTTCCGGTTATTATAGGAGAGACCGCCAAAGCCATCAAGATATCCAATGCCATGCTGGAACAGGGCGTCATGGTCACCGGTTTCGGTTACCCGGTCGTCCCCGAAGGAAAAGCCAGAATCCGCCTCCAGGTATCGGCAGCTCTCACGAAAGATCAAATCGACCGCGTGGTGAACGTCTTCAAAAGCGCACTGGATAAGACCGGTCAACAGGAGCGTCCATGAACAGAAGTAACCGCAAAAAAGCGGTAGAAGGCACAGAGACGATGAACAGGAAAAAACTGATTATCAGACTTTTCTGGATTGCGGTACTTTCCATACTGGAAGTGACTCAATTCATGCTGGTCATGTTCGGATGCGCATACCTTTCGACCCTGTTCGAGGAAACCTATCCGATCTTTCAACACCTTCGCCCCCTGGCTCCACTTATGGGGTTCCTGACCCTGGTCTATCCCGTGTACATCCTCGTTGCCATGAAACTGCCTGAAAAAAAAGACAAATCCTGATCCCCCCACTGCTCACACGAAATAAGAAACAACTGCAAAAAGACAGTTGCTGCCCCGACTGTGGATCATGTCTTTTACGTTTTATCGTAATCCGGTTCATCCTGTCAATCCTGTCTAATAAAAGCCCTTCTCAAGCTCTTTATGACTTGTCATCTTCCTTTTTGAGGGTACAATATAAGTGAACTTCAAAAGACGATGCATGCAGAATGAATAATTGAGGAATGTCTATCATGCTTGATATCCTTCTGGACAAGTGCAGTGATCACATTTATTCCGAATTCTCTAACGGGCAAGCAACCTTTGAAAACAGAGCTGCCGGTCACAGCCATACGGTTACTGCCAAAGACCTGGAGCAGGAATACTGCCATCCTGAACTATTCGAAAATCCGGATTTGTGGAAACATCCGGTCATTCAGAGACAGCTTGAATATATATTTCAACGTTTCGGGAGGGGAATTCTTCGAGAACGAAAATGGGGAGTCAAAGCAAAACTTCACCCCCTTTTTCCGCGAGAATGGGAAGACATGGATGCAGACAGCGTTGGAGGTTTCTGGGAGGCAGCTGCCGATACCGGTTTTCGAGTTCACAGTCGGTTTCAGCTTGGCAGAAGGACCTTTAAACTAAAATCAGACCGATATCAGAGTTTCAAGCCGAAGTCTCTGAATCCACAAAAATGGAAAATAAAAGCGGTAGAGGTCACCTAAGAAAGGAGAATGATCATGGAGGCATTGTTTCATCATTCGGATTATGATTCGTATGAGTTTGATTCGTTTATACGTGCAGCTGATCATGAAAAAACCTGTGGAAATATACACTTCCATCTTTTATAATCGACTTCCTGTTTACGAACGGTCCCTGCAGCAACAACTCTTTTTTAAGAAACGCTTTTATCCATGAAGATTGCACTGGCGCAAATCAAGGTTCTTCCCGGTCTTCCTGAAGAAAACCTGAAGACAATCCTCTGCTTTACAGATCAGGCCAGGGAGCAGGAAGTGGACCTGGTGGTTTTCCCTGAGATGTGCGTGGGCGGCTACCTGGTTGGAGACAAGTGGCTGGAGGACCATTTCTGCCGGGACCTGATGGAATACAATGAAGATATCCGTGCGGCCAGTCAGGGCATTGCCATTGCCTTTGGAAACATCTTCCTGGACGATCATATCAATGAACGGACCGGTGATACTGCGCCCCATCCGAACAGAGACGGGCGACACCGTAAATACAACGCCGTGTACGTGGTACAGAACGGTGAGTATGTTTGCTCAAAATCACCGACCCGGATTCTGCCGGACGGTGTAGCGATCAAGACGATTATGCCCTGCTACCGGGAATTTGATGACCCGCGGTACTTTTTCTCTGCCCGGGATCAGGCGGATGACTTCGGCATCCCCCTGGAGGATCTTCTTCATCCGCTGATCATTACGGAAAGAGATGGAAAGAAAACCGCTGTAGGGTTTGAGCTCTGCGAGGACCTCTGGTGTCATGATTACCGGTGCAACAAACAGGTCCTTAATCCCACAAAAATCCTGATTAAGAACAATGCGGAATACATTGTCAATCTCTCGGCATCTCCCTGGACATTCGGCAAAAACAATGCCCGGGACCGCAGAGTCCGTTTTCTGCAGCAGGAATGCGGAGACGGATTTGTTCCTTTTCTCTATGTCAACTGCGTGGGGGCCCAGAACAACGGCAAGAATATCATTACCTTTGACGGCGGCTCCACGGTGTATAATGCAAACGGTGAAATCATTGACCTGGTCGAGCAGCCCTATTCCCAGCAGCTTCTGATTGCGGACGATGTTGCCGCCCCCTCACGGGAGCGTGTGAAAGACAGCAAGATCGCCCAGAAATACCAGGCCCTGCTGGAAGGCATCCGGTCCTATCCGTCAACGTGGCTGATCGGACTGAGCGGCGGAATCGACAGCTCTGTGGTTGCTGCCCTTCTTGCTGCAGCCTGCGGGCCTGAGAACATTACCGGAATCAACATGCCGTACATCTACAACAGCCAACAGACTCGGCAGGCTGCGGCCCAGGTGGCAGAAAACCTGGGAATCCGTTTTCTGAGCGTTCCGATTGGTGATATTGTAGAGAGTGTCAATCAGACCCTGAACCGTGAGGTCCTGGAAAAGGCAGGGGCTGACCTACAGAGTCTGACACGGGAGAACATCCAGGCCAAGATCCGGGGCACGGATATCCTGTCCAATCTATCCGGAAACCTGGGTACACTCTTTACCAACAACGGCAACAAGCTCGAGATCGCTCTGGGCTATGCAACCCTCTATGGAGACGTGGACGGAGCCCTGGCCGTCCTGGGAGACCTGACCAAGGTTGAAGTCTTTGACATGGCCCGGTACCTGAACCGTGAAATCTACCGTAAAGAGGTAATCCCGCAAGCCCTGATTCCGGATGAACTCTTCCGTTTTGATGAAAACGGCATTCCACCAACGGCCGAACTCAAGGAAGAACAGATCGATCCCATGAAATTTGGCTACCATGATGCACTGCTCGATGCAGTCACGAACTTTCAGAAAAAGTCCATGGAAGACATTGCCCGCTGGTACCTGGACGGAACGCTGGAAGCCAACCTGGACATCTCAACAGAACTGATACAGCGCTGGGGCATAGACTCGCCGCAGACCTTTGTCAAAGACCTGGAATGGTTTTTCGACTGCATCCAGAAAAACGTATTCAAGCGGATCCAAAGCCCGCCCATTATCCTGACCAGCAAATCCGCATTCGGATTCGACATCCGCGAAAGCATCCTGCCCTGCAGCCGCACATGCGAATTCAAAAGACTTCGGGAGATAATCCTGAAAATGGAACGATACAACCCCGCTTCCGATAATAAAAATGGATGACCGTTCAGACGCTGAACTGATCAGACGAGCAAACCTGGGCAGCGAATCCGCCATGCAATCACTTTACCTGCGATACAAAGACTGGGTATACAGCCGCGCGCTGCGGCTTTGTCGGAATCAGGAGGACGCATGCGATGTACTGCAGGAAACCTTTCTCTACCTGTTCCGGAAATTTCCCGGATTTGAACTGACCTGCACCATGAAAACATTTCTCTTTCCGGTTGTGAAAAACAATTCGCTTCAATGCATCAGGAGACGCAAACGCTCCGCAGAGATCACCGAACAGCTCTCTGAATCCACCGGCGCCTCAACCCAGCCACCGAGTACCGTCCTGCCGGATATTCAAAGACATATCAACGCGCTGCCTGAAAAACAAAAGGAAGCCCTGCTCATGCGCTTTTTCGATGACATGCAGCTGAGCGAAATCTCCGAATGTCTGAACATACCGCTCGGCACGGTCAAGTCAAGACTTCACAATGCGTTATCATCAGTAAGAAAGTCCATCAAGTCATAATAAAAATATTTTTTCTGGGTCTTCCACAGAATTTGTGGGTAAAACCAT
>CAZGEP010000147.1:0-12173 GCA_964524955.1 uncultured Planctomycetota bacterium
CCATCGGTCTCCGATGCGGAAATACTGGCACGGGCCAGGGATTTCTCAATGGCGCCTTTCAAATCCGGTGCAAATGCGGTGCCGCGTATCTGCGGGCAGGACTTCAACGGTTTTTGAGCAGACAGAATAACGGACGCGCTTGCTTCAGAAGGAGGGGCAATGGCATCCTTCAGCCTTGCGGAATAGGATATCTCACTGATCGCCTCGGTTCCGCAAACCGCTGCGCACTCAGTCTTCCCGGAAACAAGCGCGTGGCAGGCACAGATCAGTGCGGAAATTCCGCTGACAGCACCGGAGATAACGTTCTGATGAAATCCACCCAAACCAAACTCAATCGACAGCAGGCTGATCGTTGTATTGGCATAGGTATGCGGAAAGAGTATGGGCGGAACAAACTTGGGTCCCTTTTCGAGAAGCTTTTCCATAAAGAGGCCTTCGGTTTCGGTATTGGGACTAACGGATGAACAAATCAGGCCGCACGTCTGCGGATCTTTGATGGTTGTGGAATGCACGGCTTCGCGCAGGGAAATGCAGGCCAGTTCGGTATGTCGGTCCAGATAGTTCTGACGGGTGCGGAGGTAGTCTTTGATTTGATATTCACAGACTTCTCCGCAGCGGATATCTGTACGGGATGGTTCAAAAAGGGTGGGGTCCGCGAGTCCGATCCGCCCATCTTTCCACGCCTGCCTGTGGGCAGAAAGGCCAATTCCCAGACTGCTGACCACCCCCTGTCCGGTGATGGATATCATCGTTTATCCAATCTGCTGAATCAGTGACACCAGCGGCAGAAAGAGGGCAATAACGATAAATCCCACAGCAACACCCAACCCGATGATCATGAAGGGTTCGAGCAGACTCATCATCGCGGCCACCAGGTTGTCGACTTCATTATCGTAATTGTCAGCAATCTTAATCAGCATCTTGTCCAGCTCACCGGTCTCCTCTCCAACAGCAATCATGTTTACGCACATGTTGTCAAAAACCGGGTTATGCCGAAGCGGTTCCGCAATGGTATCCCCTTCCTTAATGCTGCCGTGTACATCCACAACCGCATTTCCCACAACCACGTTTCCGGTCGCGTCCTTGATAATAGTCAGGGCCTCGAGAATGGGAACACCGCTCACGATCAGGGTTCCAAGGGTTCGGCAAAACCGGGACACGGATGATTTTCTGACAATCTGTCCAAAGACCGGAACATAGAGTTTGGTCATATCAATAACATATCGTCCCTTGTTGGTCTTACCGGCAATCAAGATGGCAAGAAAAACCAGAACCGGCACAATCAGCAGCAACAGCCAGTTATTGAACAGATAGGTACTGATGGACACAAGGAGCAAGGTAATACTCGGCAGCTCCAGGTCCATTTCCACAAACATCTCCTGAAACTTTGGCACAATGAAAATCATAATCACCACCAGGATACCGCCGGCAAAAAGCAGCACAAAGACCGGATAGATCAAGGCACCGATAATGGCTCGTTTGAGTTTCTGAGACTTTTCCATAAAGTCCGCCAGGCGCTGAAAGATCTGATCCAGCACACCACCGGCCTCACCGGCCTTGACCATGTTTACGTAAAGTTTGTCAAAGACATTCGGATGTTTGCTCATGGCCTCCCAAAGCGCGCTACCGCCTTCCACATCATCGGCGATATCCATGACCGCGTTTTTGAGTACACCGGGCTTGAGTTGTTCTTCAAGGATCCGAAGACTTCGAACAAAAGGCAAACCCGCGTCCACCAGGGTAGAAAACTGACGGGTAAAGGTTGTCAATTCCTTGCGGCGCACTCCGCCGAAAGTCATCGCTTTCTTTCGGGGGGACCGACCGGACGTAGCTGTTTCAGGCCGCTTGCTGCTCTTTTTGGATTTCGCCTTCACACCCGTGGGAAACATACCCTGGGCGCGTATCTTGGCAATAGCCTCTTCCTGGCTGGCCGCTTCGATTTCACCGTTTTTGTTATTGCCGGATTTGTCCAGTGCCTCGTATGCGTAAAGCCCCATAAAAAGAACTCCTTAACTTAAACCGAGTCGCCCACTGTAATGTTGACAATCTCTTCGATGGTGGTAACACCTTCGAAGACTTTTCCGATACCGCTTTCTCGAAGACTGCGCATACCAGACTTTTCAGCAGTTCTGCGCGTTTCATCGATTGATGCTTCTTCAATAATCTTTTCCCGGATCTGACCGTCAATGCGCATGAATTCATAGATGCCGGTCCGCCCCTTGTATCCGGAATTATGACAAAAATCACATCCCTTACCCGTACTGAACTTGACATCCCCCACGTCCTCCCGGCGCAGCCCCAATTCCATGAGGTTTTCGTCTGTGGCATCGTACTGTATTTTGCAGTTGGAGCAGATTTTCCGGACAAGCCGCTGCGCGATGATCGCTTCCAGGGTGGCAGCGACCAGAAAGGATTCACTGCCCTGATCAATGAGCCGGGTAATGGCTGACGGAGCGTCATTGGTATGCAGTGTACTGAACACAATGTGTCCGGTCAGCGATGCTTCAATGGCAATGGTCGCGGTCTCCAGGTCACGAATTTCGCCGACCAGGAGTTTGTCCGGGTCCTGCCGCAGAATAGCGCGAAGACATTTCGCATAGGTCAGGCCGATGGCTTCGTTGATGGAAATCTGCACAATTCCATCAATTTCATATTCCACCGGGTCTTCGGTGGTCAGAATCTTGATGTCTTCGGTATTGGCTTCATTGAGTGCTGCGTACAGCGTGGTGGTCTTTCCGCTTCCCGTCGGTCCGGTAACCAGAATAATTCCGTGCGGCATATTGATCAAGTCTCTGAACCGGCCAATCTCTTCGTCATTCATTCCAATCTGTTCCAAATCCAGCTGAATCACCGACCGGTCAAGGACACGAATTACTACGCTCTCGCCGTTGATGGTAGGCAGAGTGGAAACGCGAAGCTCCACAGCTCTGCCACCGATGTTCAGATCGATACGACCATCCTGCGGCAGTCGCCGTTCGGAGATATTCAGCCGAGACATGACTTTGATACGGGAGGCAATGGCCAGGCTGAGGTGCTTGGGCGGCGGTGTGATTTCATACAGTACGCCGTCAACCCGGTAGCGGATCTTGTATTCACTTTCAAACGGCTCAAAGTGAATGTCCGATGCCTGGTCCTTAATCGCGGTCAGCAGCACCAGGTTCACCAGTTTGACCACCGGCATCAGGTATGCCTGCTGTTCCAGGTCGGAAATATCAATGGATTCGTTGTCATCCAGCTCGACAAATCCTTCGTTCATATCCATGTCTCCGAGCAAATCTTCGATAGACTCGGATTCACCGGCATAGTATTTTTCCAAAGCCTTGCTGACGTCTTCTTCATTACTGACAGCGCCTTTGACATTGTATCCGAGCAGGAAGCGGATATCATCCAATGCCCTGACATTCTGTGGATCGGCCATGGCCACCACAATGGATTCCCCGTCAAAACTGATAGGAACGATCCGGTAGACTTCAGCGGTAGAGTACGGGACCAGGGCGATCACTTCATCCGGAATGTCGATGGATTCCAGATCCACCAGCTCCATGCCGGCCTGCAGACTCAGGGCATGCAGCACCTGCTGCTCGGTCACGAATTCCAGATCCTCCAGCGCCTTTCCCAGCGCAGCACCTGTTTCGGTCTGGCGGTGCAACCCTTCGGTGAGTTGATTTTCTGTTATCAACCCCTGGTCAACAAGAATTTCACCTAACTGACGTCGCTCCATACGCTCCTATTTCTTTCTGAAAAGGCCTTTATTCTTCTTCTGCATCTGCTGCTGCAGTGACCATTCCTTGACCCGTTCCTGCAGGGATTTGGCGTCTTTACAGCGCTGCATCATCACATCAAAGGATATTTTTTCCCGTTTGAACAAATCAAACAGGTGATCATCGAGCAGGGTCATACCCATGTTACCGCCAGTCTGTATCACGGAATCAATCCGAAACACTTTGTTGTCCCGTATCAGATTCTGAATCGCAGCGGTCATAATCATCAGCTCAAAGGCAGCCACCCGTCCCTTGCCGCTTTTTTTCGGCATCAGGGTCTGCGAAAGCACCGCAACAATGGACGTACTCAGCTGGGTCCGAATCTGTTCCTGCTGCTCTGTGGGAAAGGCGTCAACGATTCGGTTGATGGTGGTGGATGCACCGGTAGTATGAAGGGTGGCAAAAACGAGGTGTCCGGTTTCTGCGGCACGAATAGCTGCAGACATGGTTTCCAGGTCACGCATTTCTCCAACCAGAATCACGTCCGGATCCTGGCGCAGCGCACGACGAAGCGCTTCGGCAAAACTGGTTACGTCCTCCCCTACTTCACGCTGATTGACCACGCATTTTTTATGCGGGTGATAATATTCAATCGGGTCTTCAATGGTGATGATATGGTTGCGTGTTTCGTTGTTGATAAAATCCAGCATGGATGCCAGAGTGGTGGTTTTTCCACTTCCGGTGGGGCCTGTAACCAGTATCAGCCCACGTGGTCGCAGGCAGAGGTCTTTAACAACCTGAGCCAGACCAATCTCTTCAAAGGAAAGAATCTTGGAAGGAATCAGACGAAGCGCAATGGCCAGATTGCCCCGTTCCTTGTACACGCTCACGCGAAATCGCGCCTGGTCTTCAAAGGAAAATCCGAAATCTGTTGTACCGCATTCTTCCACTTCCTGCTGGTGCTTATCACCGGTAATGCTCTTCATAAATGCAACTGTATTTTCCGGCTCCAGATTAACCTTGCCGATGTTGCGAAGGTCACCGTCGATCCGAATGGAGGGGGGTTTGCCTACAACCAGATGAAGGTCGGAGCCGTTTTCATTGACAACCACCTGTAATAATTGACTGATATCCATTGGCTGTTATCCTGTAAATACGTCTCTTGCTGTTTGTTTCGTACAGTCAAACATGTACAGAAAAATATCATTTTTTAGTCGTAACTCTTTGACACACTAAAGACTTCTTCCAGGGTTGTCAGTCCCTGAAGCGCCTTTAACACACCATCCTGGGTCAGTGTCCGCATGCCTGCGGACATGGCGTACCTTCGCAGTTCTTCTGTTGTAGCACCGGTAAAGGTCAGCTCCCGGAGATGGGAGTCCATGGACACAAACTCATGTAGCCCCATCCGGCCTTTGTATCCGTTGATGCATCTGTCGCATCCGTATCCCCGGTAAAACGTACTTTCTTCAATCTGCTCTTCCGTCAATTTGGCCGCTGCCAGTGTAGCCTGCTGAGGCATGTATTCCTCTTTGCAGTTGCTGCAGATTTTTCGCACCAGCCGCTGCCCCATGATGGACGCAATGGAGGACGACACAAGAAAGGGCTTCACTCCCAGGTCCCGCAGACGGGTCAGGGCTTCGGGTGCACCGTTCGTATGAATGGTACTGAAAACCAGGTGACCGGTCAATGACGCACGAATCGCAATGTCCGCGACCTCACGGTCACGAATTTCACCAATCAGAACAATTTCCGGGGCCTGCCGAAGCATGGCACGGACGATCCGCGCAAAGGTGAATCCAATATCCGACTTAACCTGACACTGGTTCAGGCCTGTGATCTTATACTCCACCGGATCTTCGGCTGTGATAATTTTTGTATTGGGTCTGTTGAGTGCCTTTAGCGCGGCATACAGTGTAGTGGTTTTGCCGCATCCGGTCGGTCCGCAGAGAAGATTGATACCGGAAGGCCGTTTGATAATCTTGATAAACTGTTCGTAGACCTCGGGAGAAAACCCGAGTTTATCCAGATCCAGCAGAGCGGCGGCTTTGTCCAGGATACGCATGACAATGCTCTCGCCCTGACTGGTGGGAATACAGGAAACACGCAGGTCGATTTCCTTGCCTGCGACCTGCAGCTTGATTCCGCCGTCCTGCGGGGTACGCTTGTTGGCAATATCCATGCCCGCCATGATCTTGATTCTGGATATAATGGACCCTTGAAGGGTTTTGGACGGACCTTCGATCTCGTGACATTTTCCGTCAATCCGATACCGGATCCGGAGCCGGCTTTCAAAGGGTTCAATGTGGATATCACTGGCCCCCTGTTTGACGGCCTCGGTGATAATAAGCTGAACCAGCCGGATGACCGGTGCGGTATCCACGTCATCAATCACCTCGCCGTCCTCATCTTCCACCCCCTTGATCGAGATTTCCGATTCCGTCAGGTCCTGAATCATTTCGTCCATCTTGTTTTCCTGAAGACCGTAAAACTTGAGCTGCGTCTCCATAATGGATTCGGGCGATGCGACCACACATTCGATGGGAATATTGACCATAAACCGCAAGCTGTCCAGTGAGGCCAGGTCCAGGGGATTGGATGTAGCTACAACCAGTTTTCCGTCATCAAACCGCAACGGAAAAATAACATTGTCTCTGGCAAAAGTCTCGGAAACCATATCCACGGCTTCCTTGGGAATATCCGCGGTTGTCAGATCAACATATTCCATGCCAAACTGTTCAGCCAGGGTTTCGTGGAGGATTTCAGAACTCACGTATCCTTTTTGGACAAGGATCTCGCCGATTTTGCCTCCCTGACTTTTCTGTACTTCAAGAGCCTCTTCAAGCTGAAGTTCTGTCAGACTGCCTTTTTCGGCAAGCATTTCGCCAATTTTTCTGGCCACGCGAAATCTCCTGAAATACCAAGGGTATACAGTGGATATAACAAAAGAAACAATTATAGTTCCAACCCGGGTAAAGTCAAGGTGTTTTTAATCAGGTCTCACACGCACAAATCCGAAAATTTCATAATACAGGACAATCCCATCAATAAAAATAAACTTTATCTTGACTTCCAAAGACAAAATCATACAATGTTCCGGAAATTTTTAATCAGTGAAGGAACCAACAGGAGTACGTAAAATGCCACGAGTTACCAATTCTGTTGCCACCAGGCGCAGACGGAAAAGAATACTCAAACGCGCCAAAGGTTTCCGCGGCGCCAGAGGAAAAACGTTTAAGACTGCAAAAGAAACAGTAATCCGCGCAGACGCTCACGCTTATTCCGGCAGGAAACAGAAAAAAAGAGATTACAGGAAGCTCTGGATTCAACGCATCAATGCAGCGGCCAGAAAAAACAACATGTCCTACAGCAAGTTTATTCACGGTCTCAAGAAAGCCGGTGTGGAGCTGAACCGTAAATCACTCGCCGAGATTGCCATGTCCGACGAGGAATCCTTCAGCGAATTAGTCAAACTGGCAACTGAAGCCTGAACCTAACAGGTTGAACTTCAGGACGTAATCACACAACAGTAGTGTTTTAAATCGGTACGGCCCTTTCCCTCTTCAAACGGGAGTCTAATGCGTTTACCCAAAAAAAGGATCGCAGTTTATCTCTTTGTCTTATTCCTGACCGGATGTATTTCCTGCAGTGCAGACCCGACCCCTTTTCAAAAACTACACCGAATCTACAGTCAAAAACTTCAGGGAAAATATACCCAATGCTCCAGGGATACACTCTCCCTGATTGGAAACCTGGCCGACGCATTCCAGGACGATCCGTCCGAAAAGAATGCGGCTGCGCTGGAAACCGCCCTGACCCTGGCCATGCACCTGAGCAGCGAAACCCACTGCCGGATCAACATCCCTGCCCTGCTCCAGATTCTGGACCGTATCTCAAAGCCTGCTGCTGCTTTTTCCGGCATTATCAAGGCGCGGATTTATTTCAGTATCTTTTCAGGAAAGCCCCGGCATGCCAGCGACCTTTGCCGTCAGGCGGGTGTAATCGACTCCTGGGCGCTGATCGGTCCGTTTGAAAATGACCGCGGGAGCGGTTTTTCCCAAAACCTGAAACCGGAAAAGGAATTCCTGCCTGAAAAAATATATACCGGTAAACAGGGAGCGGTTTCGTGGCGGGTTTTGCCCGTAACAACCCCTGCCGGTTTTCTTGATCTTCACTCCATCAATGAACCTTCTGAACAGGCACTGGCATATGCTGTGACTCAGATCCACAGCGACAAAGACCGGACCGCTGTACTTCGCTGCGGCAGCAATGACGGCATAAAGGTCTGGCTGAATGGCACATGCATTATATCCCGCGACATCTTCCGACTGGCCAAATGGGATCAGGACAATGTCATGGTTGAGCTGAAGAAAGGCCCCAATATTCTGGTCATCAAGAGTCTTCAGCACAGCGGCCCATGGCATCTGACCGCCCGGCTGACCGACACGCAGGGAAAAGGTCTGTCCGGGGTGACATATACCAGCCCGATGCACAACACCAAAAAGACTCATTACCCTCCCTGCGAACAGAATAAGCCGAAAGTAAAGACCGCCCCTGATGGTGCAATGTCATTCCTCAGCAAACAGAAAGACTTCTATATGGCCTTCTGGTATGCCTACCTCTATTTTACACGAAACAACTATGATATACGGCAAAAAGCTGCTGCACCGCTCATGGAAGCGCTGATCTCCATGAAAACCGATGATCCGGCCTCTCATTATCTGCTGGCTCAGTCCCTGCTTAACCCTCTGGCCAAAAATGAAGAAAAAGATGAAAACCGCTTTCGACTGGAAGTGGAAAAAACAGTGTCCCTTGATCCGAAAGCGATTGAACCCTGGATGGATCTATCCCGCTACTACATTAATACAGTAGGCAATTATGTAAAAGCAGAAATCTGCTGCAAGAAAGCCATAAACATCATGAACAGCTATGTTCCGGCCCGACTCCTTCAGCTGACCATTCTTGCCAAACGGGATTCCACTCTATTCCGCGAGCTACCCAAGGGAAAACTCCTCAAAATCCAGTCATCGGATCCCGCATTTCTGCACTGGAAAGCCAACCAGATCCGATCCTACGCAACCGCTGCGCAACTGGACGCCGTTTACAAGAAACTGCTCGAATGCAATCCTGCGGACATATCTGCGAGGATCAAACGAATCAACCTGCTGAAAAACAAACCCAATAACAACGACCGCAATCAGGAGATCCTGAAACAGTATTCGCAATGGCACATCCTGGATCCATTCTCAAACGACTGCGCTTACCAGTGGGCCAAGTTCGAAGAGAGCATTGGTCGTACGGACAGCGCGCTTAAACGAGTCTCCCAAACCCTTGCCCTCGCTCCCCAGAACAACGACCTGCTCAAGTATAGCGTTTACCTGCACCGCAAAACCGGAAAAGAGAAAAAGGCTCTGGCGCTGCTGCACACAATGCTGGATATCAATCCGGGCGACCAGTGGGCACAACGCTACCTCAAACTGCTTGAAGAAGAAAAGGAATCCTATGAAGACCGGTTTCAGGAATCCGAAGAAGAAATTGAGAAGTTAATCGCTGCTGCGCTGAAAACCGACTACGACACCACCGCACCCAATCGGCTGCTGCTGCTTCGGAGCGTTATCCGTCTGCAGCCCGACGGCAGGGCCAGCCAGCATTTCCACATAATTGCCAAAATCCTTAATCACCAGGGGATCCGGTACTTCAAACAATTTTATACCATTTATTTCCCGGGACAGCAGATGGTCAAGGTCGAGAAAAGCCGGGTCTACAAACCAGACGGAACCCGGGAAGATGCCACACTTGAGAGCACCGGCACGAGTGGCAAGTCCGAGGGAAGACGCCAGTATTTTCCGATTACCACTCCGCAGGTGGATGCCGGATATGTGATCGAAATCGAATACAAGATCGAAGACCTGAAACAGGGACTTTTCGGTCCGTACTTCGGCACCCAATACTACATGAATCACAGAAACACCGGTCACACCGACCAGTCCGAATTAATTCTGATCGTGCCGGAAAGCCTGGATATCAAATGGAACCACCGGAATTTTGATGTCAAACCCGTAACCAGCACAGACAAGGAAAAGAACACTGTATATCAATGGACCCTTTCCGATTTTTCCAGAATCGAACCCGAGCCGGATATGCAGCCCTGGCACGAAACCGCGCCCCTGGTCGAGATTTCGACCTACAAAGACTGGCAGCATTTCGGTACCTGGTGGTGGAACCTGATTCAGAAACAATACGATGACTCCAAAGAAATGGATACGGTTATCAGTGAACTGATCCAGGAACAAGACAGCGACGAGGAAAAGGTGAGAAAGATCTACGAATTCATCACCAAAGATATCCGGTACGTTGCCTGGGAATTCGGCATCCACGGGTACAAACCGTACCGGGCCTCCACGATTCTCTCCCGCCGCTTCGGAGACTGCAAGGACAAGTCCATCCTGATGAACCGTCTGCTGGACAAGGTTGGCATCCAGTCCTATCCCGTACTGGTCCGCGCAACCTGGCGCAGGGGAAAACAGGACATGTCTGTTCCGGTGATCGCTAAATTCAACCACTGCATCTCCTGTGTCCCGTCCCTTAAGGGCGGTACATTTCTCGACGGCACCGCGTACCTCTTTTCCGCGAATCAGCTTCCGGTCACGGACCGCGGGGCCAAAGCCCTGGTGGTCTATCCGGACCGGGTCGAATTCAAAGACATCCCGCTTGCCAAACCCGATCAGAATTCCATTTCCCGGAAGATGAAAATTCACCTGAAAAAAGATGGCAGCGCGCTCACGGAATACAGCCTGAGCGGACAGGGAAATTACAGTTCCATGCTGCGCAGAAATTTCATGACTGATGGCAAACGCAAGGAAATCCTGGAAAAAAGCCTTACCCGCAACTTCGGCATCATTGACATCAGCAACATGACGTTTTCGGACATGAAAGATATGAACGCGAAACCCGAGTGTACGGTACACTTTACCATCAAATCGTTTCTCAAGCAGGGCGAGTGGACCGAAGCCTGCCTGTTTAAGAACAATGTTCAGAAATACGCGATCAAGGAATCCCGCAAATACGACATCATTATCCCCATGGCACCAATGACAATCACGGAACAGACTGTGTACCATCTTGAAGAGGGAATGAGCGCCGTTTCCGTGCCTGAGAAAATTGAACTTAAACATGCGTTTGCCGAGTATTCCCTGGTCCCGCAGCTTGAGAAGAATATCCTGACCGTGACCAACACCTTTACGGTCCGCACTCCCAGAATTACAACAACGGAATACCCGGCGTTCAGGAAATTCATCAACGCCATTGTCAAGGCAGAGAAAAAACGCATTGTTTTTCAAAACAAGTAATCGGAACCCTTTTCGGAGGCATGAATACCATTTATAAAAGAGTCGGAGCACACTACGGTATCCTGATAATTGCCGCACTTGTTCTGCTGCCCCAGGTGTGCGTGGCATCTGAGTCCGCTGTTTTTTCCAGCGGTCTGACGCAAGCAGATGCAGACCGGATCGTCGAAGACTGCCTGAAGAGCCTCCAGAACGGCGCCCCCGGACCGCTCATCTATCCGGTGCTGAACACACTTAACACATGGAAAGGCTACTGCCGCAAAGACCATAACGTTGAACAGGTTTTTGTGCGTGCGCTCAAGCGTACGGACCTTCATCCGCTGGCTGTTATCGCAATCCGCGACACGGTCGAAGGTCTGATCGAACGCAACCACAAAGCCGTCCGTGGAACGGACATTACCGTGGGCACAGGCTGCCCCCCCCTCTGGTACTGGTGCGGTCCCCTGGATAAAGGGATCTCCTTCAACCTGAACAAACAGATGAAACCGGAAACGAACTGCAGCCTCTCGGCTGAATACGGCAACAATTGCGGCCAAGCCGTTACCTGGAAACCGTTCACGCCGACCCCTGCTCACATGAACATCAGTGCCGGACGCATCTACAACGGACCGCGTGCCGCTTTTTATTTTCAGGCGGCAGCAAACAGCAATGCCGCCGGAAAGCGGATCATGCGATTTTCCTGCATGGGCTCCTTTCGCCTGATGCTCAACAACACAAATATCCTGACCGTGGAACGCTCTTCGGCACATTACCCGAATGAATTCTACCGGCAGGTAAACATCCCCAAAGGCCGGCTCCACGTCCTGGTCAAGACAGATTCCAGAACATCCTTCAACCTGCGCTTCTACACCCCGGACGGCAAACCCGCAGATTTCGACTGGATGAAAGAACCGGCCCCAGGCAAAACAACGATCTCTGCAAACGAAATATTCACCCGGGAGCGTAAAGAACCGACTAACCAATCAACCGCATCTCAGCTTATTCATGCAATGGCCCTGATGGATATGGAGCTGAGCAGTCACGCGGCTCAGCTGATGAAAATCGCAGCAGCGGACACAGAACGGACCGCGGTCGAATCCTACTACTTGAGCCGGCTTTACCAGCAGGCGTTTTACCTGCCGTCAGAAAC
>CAZGEP010000148.1:0-12081 GCA_964524955.1 uncultured Planctomycetota bacterium
CATATGCAGGAGCATTGCGTTGGAAAGCGAACGTTCGTTTTTGCAGGACGGGTACAGTTCATACAGACTCTGGGGAAGTCGACCTTTGAATCGTTTAAACCGTCGTATCTGCTTGCGCAGGTATCCCATTCGTTTGAGAAAATCCGTGCGTAAAGACTCCAGGGAAAAGACCCGGCCTGAAACACGATCAAAGACATATTCTTCGCCAAAGGGATCCGAGGGAAGGTTATCGATAATCTTCCCGGTCACGAGATCCTTCAGGGTCCTGGGCCGTGTATGGTATTTCAATTGATACCGTTTGACAGCTTCTGTCAGCAGGGATGCTCTTCTTTCAGAAACAATTAAGTCCACTTTCCATGCTGCGAACTTTTTCATATCATCCCCCCGGGCATTATCCTGAATTTTTTTCCACATTCTCAGGGCTTTATCAAATTGATTCCGTTCCTTGTAAATATTTTCCGCATACTGCCGGACATAATCCGGACAGTCAGCCCGTTCTCCGGCTTTGGCAAGATATTCGGCTGCCTTTTCCCTGTCTTTCGCGTACACATCATAGACAACACCGAGTTCATAAAAAAGCCGGTATGTATCCGGATTCTGTTTTGCTCCCTTGGCCAGCAGATTGATCGCTCCCTTTAAATTGGCCTTACCGGCAGCGCCTGTCATGAAGTAGCTTCCGTAAATATACGCCCGTTGGAAATGGGGATCTAAATCAGTGATGATATCATATATCCGGACCAGGTATTTCCAGTCCCGGTCCGTATTAAAATGCTTCATAAAGTATTTGAAGCTCTGGATCCACAAATAATCGGAGTAGATGCTGTCAAAGCCCATGATACTGAACTTGAGCAACCTGCCATTTGGCAGATATGCCATCTCAAAGCCCGGATCAGTTACAGCACGGTTATCAATGACTCGCTGCAGCGGATACACGGCACAAACCATTGCAATGAAAACGATCACTATAACGTATCGCATTACAACCTTTTTCGCTGAAAAAAGAACATGGCGATCAGCAGCAGTATGGCTGAATACAAAATTCCGTATCCCAGAGACAGGAAAACCCGGTTCCACCCGATCCAGATATTGTGGGTAGCTTCAGCTTTATAATCAAAGTTATCCAGATTGGGCAGAAAATAATAAAAAAAATAGCAGATCTTTTTGATGCCTTGCCTGAATGGAACCCCCGGCATCTTGTCCAGCCATTCAACTAATTCAGCCAGCGCACGCACGCCATGCCCGATGATAAAAAGGCAGAACGAAAAGACCGCACTGAGAATTGGAGACGAAAGCAGAGAAATCAGAATGGCCATGGCAATCAGCAGACAAACTTCCACAAAAATGAAGAAACAGGCGGTTGTGATACAAAGCAGGGATGAGGCGTCCAAATCCAGCTGCGACGCCATCAGCTTGTAATATCCTATCAGGAAAAATGACATCACCAGCACGGAAACAAACATGGCCATGCACAGTCCGACAAATTTACCGGCAATATACTCCCAGCGGTGAATCGGCTTGCTTAATATGGTATACAGCGTCTGACGCTCCATCTCATTGATGACCAGACTTGTGCCCAGAAAAACAGCCATAATCACGTTAAAAAAGATGATCGCAGCCAGGCCCATGTCCATGATCACCTTCAGGTCCGCACCGGATGAGATCCAGGCAATGGCTCTTGACGTCAGGATAACCACAAAGGCAAAGGCCAGAATCACATAAAACATACGGCTTCGACGGGCTTCTCTGAAGGTATTGATCGCAATCGCGAACATTCTCATTTGCCGGCCTTTCGAACAAAATACTCTTCCAGGGATTCGTGTTCAGGTGTCATACTGTGAATACTTCCGTTGTTTTCAATAATGCGTGCCGCCACGTCATTTACGTCCCTGCGACCCGAGACTCGTAGTCGTAAATTTCCGGCAACCATATCGACAGTTCGAATGCATTTAAATCGGCTCAAGAATTCTTTTTCCACACCCGAACAGACGAGTTCATAATTCTGAACATCCCGGCTGAGAAGGGCCTGAATGTCTCCAAGTTCGCGCAGCTCACCATTTATCAGAAAACCGACCCGGCTGCAAAGGATCTCCACATCCGGAAGAATATGCGAACTGAAAAAAACCGTTTTTCCCTGTTCACGAAGTTCCAGGATGGCATTTTTGATTGCGCTTCGTCCCATGGGGTCCAGGCCGGACATGGGCTCATCGAGGATCAGAATATCCGGGTCATTAACCAGTGCCTGGGCCAGCCCCAGGCGCTGCCGCATACCCTTGGAATACTCCCGGATACGCATATTGGCTGCGTGTTTGAGTTCAAAACGCTCTAAAAGATCCTGGCAAATATTTCTTCGTTTTGCACGGGGAATACTAAACAGAGAGCCGTGCAGATCAAGCAGTTCACTGCCCTTTAAATAATCGTAGAAATACGGATTTTCCGGCATATAACCAATGTTCCCACGAGCCGCAGGATTCCGGCTGTCAACACCGCAAATCCACGCATCCCCGCCATTCTGCCGCATCAGCCCTACCAGAATTTTAATCGTGGTTGTCTTTCCGGCTCCGTTGGGGCCCAGGTAACCGAAAATTTCGGAGGGATGGATTTCCAGATCCAGGCTCTTCAGCGCACGTGTACGTTTCCTTCCCAAAAGATTGGAATAGGTCATGGAAAGACTACTGATTTTGATGGGAATGTTTTTCGTTTTCATGGAGAAAATTTTAAATTCTACTCAATGAAAAGCAAGCGAATTCTCTTTTCCTTTATCTTTATTTTCATCTATTCATCTGGATCAAATCCAACACCTCAATCATCCTGCAGCACTATCCTTTCGCACAATGCAAAAAAAAAGGGACGAAGGCTTGGAAGCCGTTCGTCCCTGGAATTCTGCAAACAATATGCTTATTCAACAACACCCCACGGCGGTGTCAGACTCAAAGCGGCCGGGTCCTCAGACGGATACTCGGTCATGGTCGATGCATCATTGTCTCTTCTGTATACCTGACCTTCTTCGTTTACGATAAAGGTATTTACGCCCGTTGTTCCGTACTGGGCGGGTTTGGCAGTAAAACCAAACTTGTAGGTATTGCAGGCAGCGCCTGTAAACTGAACGCCTGCACAGGAATTCTGGTTGTAGGCGGTTCCGTTTTCGTCGTTCAGGAGTGCACCATAGAGATAACCAGACTTGGGATCATTACCTGTTCCGGAGGCAACCAGTCGTCTAAAATCAGCCTTGGCTTGAGCGGCATCCATATATTTTACAGAGTTTCCGCCTCTGTCTTCTATCCAGCGAAAGCCGGCTATGTCAAGTGTCCAGTAGTCGTTCTTTCCATTGGAATCTGCGTCTGTCTGTCTCCAACTGGCTTCGTAGGAAACAATCTGTTTCAGACCACCAATGGCAGACGTTTCATTTGCAGCAATTCTAGACCGAAGAAGACTCGGAATAGCGATCGCTGCGATAATCGCGATAATCGCAACAACAATCATAAGCTCAATCAACGTAAATCTCTTCATTTCTATGTCCTCCCAGAAAAAGTTAACACTACCAAAATCAAAATATTAAATTCCGATCCCTGGCACCTCCTTTCCGTTTTCTCATTCAATAAAATTTCTATTCGTATATCTTCATGCATAGTAATGTAACGCAAATTTCATTCCATAAAACCAAATATCTTTTGAAGCCATATCTCGTTATAATTATTTAACTTAACTTGAAAGATTTTTATTCGATCACAACACCCACCCACCGACATGTGACAATTTTTGTCAACACCTCATTGTCATGTAAAATAATTGTCATAAAAAAGAGAAAGATAATTCGGATGCGTTTATTCGATTATTCTTCGATGTCAACTGGAAATGTAAATGACAGAGCATCGTCAATCGTTGGGGTCAGGTTGAGGATCGTGTCCATATTGGTCCGCTCAAAAAATTTCTGAATATTATCCTCGGTCTCAGTAAAAACCACCGGAGATTCTTCTACCATACCCAATACATGAATACTTACAAGCACACCGATTCCCATGCTGTCGATGCTGGAAATATTCTTCAATGAAATCACAAGGCGTTTGTCCCGATTGTGAATCAGGATATCTTCAAGCTGTTCCTTGGTCGCCTCCGGTGAAGAAAGATCCTTTCCTGTCAGATGAATAAGGATATGGTCATCTGATTTTTTCGTCTTCATGTCCGATCCCAATCAGGCCTTGCCAAGTTTGTGTTTTAATCCTTGTTCAATAAAGTGCGGTATAAACGAACCGGCATCTCCTCCGAGACTCACAATTTCGCGGACAACAGAAGAACTTGCCAGCGCATATTGTTCTGTTGGAATTATAAATACGGTTTCAATCTTGTCAAGCAATTTCCTGTTGGCAAGTGCCATCTGAAATTCATATTCAAAATCAGAGAAGGTCCTCAACCCTCTGAGAATAATGAATGCACCGCTTTCACAGGCAAAATCAACGACCAGCCCGGAGAAGCTCGATACCGTAATGTTATCATTGGAAAGGTCCGTTATCATTCGGTTGATCAACGCCACCCGCTCCTCTGCGGTAAAAAGGGTTTCTTTCTTGGTATTTACAGCAACCCCGACAATAATTCTGTCAAACACTGCAGCCGCCCGTTTGATCACATCAAGATGTCCATAGGTTGGCGGATCAAATGTCCCGGGATAGATTGCGGTTACCATTACACGTTCCTCTCTCGAAAAGTATCAATTGCTCGCGAAGTTTACGTAAAAGCCTCTGTTGTTACTGATTGTATCAACTTTATATTCAAATTTCAGTGCAAAAATATGAAATCGGCGCATAACCGTAACGCCGTATTGGGATATCCCCTCAAAAATCCCCGGCGTATTGTTTCCCCAGTACTGGGTAAAAAACGCGTGAAGCCGGTACTTGTCCCCCAGCCAGGTTTCCGCATCGCAGCAGGTGGTTGACGGAGCCCCCTTTGCCCAGTAGTTGGTCACGGTCAGCGACATACGGTCGTCTTTGTCAAAGGTAACACTCTCCACCCGCTCCCTGACACCTTCATCCAGATCCAGGAAAATTTCCGTGGAAGCGGAAAGGAAATCCCGAGGAAAGAAACGAGTGCCGATACGAAAGATAGACGAGTCGTTGTTCTGCTCGGGATAGAGCGATAACTCGGTATCCAGGGCGGCAAAGAGTACGGAGGTATTGTTCCGTTTGGTTTCCAGACGGTTTTCCAGTTTGAATCCAATCCGGTCGTTATCGTCAAGGATATCGTTATTGTCAAAATACTCCAGATCTCGGTTTTCTACGCCGTTGGCTGCCACGCCCTCGTAATCAATCCGTGGAATGATCACATGACGAAGGTTGGTGATTTGAAGCGCAGCGCAGCGGACATCGTAAATACCATGAATATTGGTGGAAAGCGACCCCCCGTAAAGTCCACTGGAACGCAGAACATCCTCTTCGGAAATCCGGGTACGTGAAAAATAGACCTGCTCCGTTCCCGCGTACGGCTCAAACGTCATACCGCGCATCAGCGTTACCGGACAGGAGATTCGGCTTCTGTTGTATACCCGGTACATATCCGACGTATCCCTGTCGATGCCGATGGATTCGGTCTTTCGCAGAGAATCCAGCTGGGTCTGTGTATCCAGATAAAATCCCGAACCCGCGACCTCCATGGAATGCGTGTCAAACCGCACCCCTGGAAGATATTCAATTACAGTGTCCTTGATTTCCTCATCCTCTTTAAAAGAATTGACACGGAACTTGACCAGCCCCCGGAGGACAAAGGGATCCTTGGACCAGATCATCTGCGAATAGGATTCCGGCATAATGCCGCTGCGGAAATCCTCTCTGAAATAGTCTGATCGCATACCCCGCTTCTCCGCGAAACCAGCGTCACCGGTAAAAGGGGTATCCGTCAGACTGTCCGATGTTCGATAGTCACCGTTGTTTTTCCAGACAAACTGATCGGTCCGGCGATAGTATTCCGCTTTTGTCTGAAGGAGGAGATTCTCCGTAAAACGGTTGGTATAGTTCATTTTCCCCATGTAGCGGCACTCCTGATCCACAATTCCTCTTCCACGGTCTCCTCGCCACTTTTCGGCCACTGCGTACGTATCCAGGGTCAAAAGCTGTTTCTGTGTACGATCCGTCCATTGCAGGTCCAGTCCGCCCGCAGCACCCCGCAGTTCCATATAATCCGCTTTGAGTGTAATTTCCTTCTTCCCGATTTTCGGCCGGGTTTTAATTTTCCCGTAAAACCCCCAGTCATCGCTCCGTCCTCCACCGACCTGAAACCAGGGCCAATCATACTTCAAATCCCTGAACAGATACGGAAAATAAAAAACCGGAACCGACCCGATGGTCAGCCAGTTGTGGATGCTCTCGACCTTCTCGCCATCACACAGCCGAAAGACAGATGAATGAATCAGGTAATGGGGCTTTGCGTATCCGCAGGTCGTTACGCGTGCGTGCTTGATGGTGTATCGGTTCCCGTCGATTTCAAGTAACTTGCCGGAGACAAAGGCCTGCCTTGTCGCATCGCCGGCGTCGGCATCCAGAGCACGCTTGAGTTTGAGGCCGGTTCCGGCATGAACGCGCGGCGCAGCGATCTTCCCGTATTTCTTTTTCAGGTTGTAGACGACCTCTTTGAGATTAACCTTGATCTTCCGACCGCTCAGCGTCACATCCCCTTCGGCGTACAAATCACCGGACTTGGGTTTCCACACAATCGCGTCCCCTACGATTTTGAAATCCTTTTTCTCCACAGTGACATTTCCAATAGCAACGACCTTCCAATTTTCTTTTCCCGCATTCACAATGTATCCCTTGTCCGCAGAGATACGGGTATCCTTGATTTCAAAGGTGAATTCCGCTGCAGCAGGAAGGCTGGAATGGAAACAAAGGACAAGAATAAATGCGAGTGATTTGAGAGGTGGCACAACGTCCGGAAATGATCTGTTCATCAAAATGGATATCTTACGTAAGGTTTTTTTTCATAATAACAATGTTTCCCTTTTCATTGTATAAAATCTCATCCATGATCTTTCGGGATAGATAAATTCCGTATCCGCCCACACGCTTGCCGTGAAGTTTTCGCTGTTTCTGAAACTCAATCGGATTTTCCGTTGGATCCGGAAGATTTTCCAGGTTAAACCCCGTACCCTGATCCTCAATCTTGAAGACGATCTTGTCGTCAAACAGACAGTAACTCAATTTAATCAACAGGGTTTCATCTGCGGAGTTGCCCCACTCCACTGCGTTCCTGCACAATTCGTCAATTACAAACCGCACCCGGTTTTTTTCCTCTTCGCTCAGATCGGTTTCATACAACACAGCCACAAATCGCCGGAGACGTTCGACCTGGCCATACTCACTGGAAGACGTAATCTCCACCCAGTTTTTAATGTCGGACTCAATTTCAGTGCGTATCAAACTCTTTCGCTCGTGGCCGCGCAATCCAATTTCTGCCCGCACCGACATCAGAAAAGTATCCTTATCAAACGGTTTCTGGAGAAAATCTGAAGCGCCTTTTTTCAGCGACCTAAGTACCAGCATTTCATTGGGATTAGCGGTAATCATAATTACGGATATTTCCGGTTTTGTATTCTTGATATGTGTGAGCAAATCCATACCGGAAGTCCCTTTGAGGTGGATCTCTGCGATGACAATATCCATATCATATTCTTCTTCCAGAATATGATATGCACGTTCGGCGTTCTCTGCAACAAAACAGTCTGCCACCGATTCAATTGTCAGCAGTGCTTTTACCAGAAGGCGTGTCCCCCTGTTTTCATCGACAATTAAAACTTTCGGGAGATGCTCCTCGGCATTGGATTCAGCATTCGACACCGGTATGGGCTCCATTGAAATTTGTTTAGCGTTTCCTGCGTTCATTTTCTTTCTCTTCATAAGCGGATTTTACACGCGTATTTTTCGGGCGCCGACGTGTATTCCTGTATCGTTGACTGACCCGCTGCTTGGCTGGTTTTCCCCAAACCAGATACTTGGGATTTTCCTTGACCATGATCGCAAATTCCTTCAGGTGCGTTATCAGTTCGTTCATTTCCCTGTAAATGGCATCATCATAAATCACCTTGCCCAGGTTTCCCTCTCCGCTCTTGATGTGTCCCGCGGCTTCATTCGCGTTGCGTGCCAGCGTTTCCAGTTCAGTCATAACCGCAGTTATTTTCTTATTCTGACTGTCCGCGATTTTCTCGATTTTCTGAATCAGCTTTGATGACTCTTTCATCAGGTCGCTGGCGCCCTTGGCGGTATTTGCCAGGTCATTTCCGGCGGAAATCATATTCGCCTTGAGTTTACCCTTTTCCAGCACCTCGCGGTAATCCACCCCCGCCTGGGTAAGAACCTTTTTCAATTCCTGTGCAGAGGTGCGCAGCTCCGCAGTCATGGTATTCATATTCTCCATCGAGGTTTTGATCTTTTTTCGATTCTCTCCAATCATCTCATTTACCGTGCTCCCGGCCTTCTTCGCTTCTGCGGTAAATGCCGCCACATTCGCGGCCGTTGCCTTGATATTCTTCTTGAAATCCGGATCCCCCACCACCTCTTCAATGCTGGCAACCACCTTCCTCAGCCGTTCCAGGGTGGGTGTCATGTTGTCCAGGGTATTACTGACCGTACCCAGAAGTTCTTCAAAAACAGTAGGAGGCTTTCCTTTCACCTCATCACCAGGCTGAAACACCGCTGCAGATGATGTGGAAATACTGAATTCAAGGTAGGGTTCAGCGAGCATCCCCTGATTGACAATTTTCAGAACTGAATCGTTCTTGATCTGCGCATCGGACTCAATCTGAAGTTTCATCTTGACCGCGTATTCCTTGTTATCAAAACCAATTTCCGTCACCTTGCCAACGGTCCTGCCGGCCCACTTCACCGGAGCACCTTCGGTGACACCCCCGATATAATTAAAATACGCGTAAATATGATAGGTTTCCTTGAAGTACTGGCTGAAATTGCCGAAAAAGAGCACCAGCCCCAGCAGCACAAAGAATGCAATGGTAACAAATATTCCGATTTCAAATTCAAGTGTTTTCTTTGCCATAATTAACCCACTTGTATCGGCCCGTAGGCGCTTCCCGTAATAAATTGTTTGACAAACGGAGATTCCGTGTCGTTAATCTCATCCGGTGTGGTGTCGGCAATAATCTTTCCCTCGTACAGCATGACAATCCGATCCGACACCTTGTAGGCACTCTGCATATCATGCGTGACCACTACAGACGTTGCATTCAGCTGCCGCTGCAGTTTAAGAATCAGTTCGTTAATCACATCCGCCATAATCGGATCCAGTCCGGTCGTGGGTTCGTCGTAAAGCAGCAGCTCCGGAGAGAGCGCAATCGCCCGCGCCAGGGCCACCCGTTTCTGCATACCGCCGGAAAGCTCTGCCGGCTTCTTGAATTCAATTCCCGGCAGTCCGACCATGGACAAGCGTTCCCGAACCATGTCTCTGATTTTATCTTCAGTCCAGTCTGTATGCAGCCTTGCCGGGAACGCGATATTTTCATACACATTCAGCGAGTCAAACAGAGCGCCGCCCTGAAAGAGCATGGAAAATTTCCGTCGTTCCTTCATGCTCTCCTTCCAGCTCAGTTTGCAGAGCTCCCTGCCCTTGACCGTCACACGCCCTTTGTCTGGAGGAATAAGGCCGATCAGGGATTTCAACAAAACACTCTTGCCGGATCCGCTTCCACCGATCACGGTCACAGTCTCTCCAGCCTCAATCGTCAGGTCCACACCGCGAAGAACGTGATTATCCTTAAACGTTACTTCCAAACCTTCAATCTCAACCATTCATAAATCCCGAGTAGAGCAGACCGCACAATGCGGATAGAAAAAAATTAAACACAATAATACTGATAAAACACTCTACCACAGCCGCGGTTGTACTCCGGCCAACGCCTTCGGCACCGCCCGTGGAATTGAATCCGCGATGACAGCAGATAATCGATATAAGACCGCCAAAGACGAAAGCCTTGATCAGCCCGACCGTGATATCCCAAGCGTGCACCCGGGCCTTGCTGTGTTCCCAGTAATAATGCTCGCTGATCTGATACACCTTGACGCTGAGCAGATATCCGCCGAAGATCCCGACCATATCCGCAATCACCGTAAGCATGGGCAGCATCAGAATGCAGGCGATAAATCGCGGCTTGACCAGGTATTCCCCGGGATTTGCCCCGATGACCGTCAGTGCGTCGACCTGTTCCGTAACCTTCATGGTGGAGATCTCCGCGGTTATAGCGGATCCTGCTCTGCCGGCCACCATCAGCGCCCCCATGACCGGACCCAGCTGGGCCACCATGGGATAGGCCACCAGCGGCCCGATCAGACTCTCAATCCCGAGCATGGAAAACTGGGCATATGCCATGAACGAAAGTATCAGACCGATAAAGACCGATACTACGGCAACTACCGGAAGAGACCGCACACCGATCTCTTTCATCTGAATCGCTGTATTGTCCCAGTCCATGGGTGAACTGACACACCACCACATGGTTTTCAGTGCAAACGAGGCGCAGCTTCCTATTTCCTCAAAGACACCTAAGACCTTCTCGCCCAACGTTGTAATCAGCTTCAACTGCGCATACCCTCCGGTTCGTCACTGCCTGCCGTATCCCTTCTCAATGCGCGCTCAATCGGCAACGTCTTCTTTTTTCTCTTTTACGGCCTTGGCTTTTTTCCGGGGTTTTACCACTTTATAATCCAGCCCCTCGTCAACGTCATCTTTGTCTTTCAGACTGATCTTGAGCGTGATACCCCGACGATATTCCTTGTTCACAATCCCCTCGGAAATCGGATCCTCGATATACTTGGCAATAATCCGCTTGAGCGGCCGTGCGCCGTAATCCGGGTTATATCCTTTGGTGATCATGAATTCCAGTGCCGCATCATCCATCTGCAGTTCGATATCCTGTTCGAGGAGGCGTTCCCTGACAAATCCCATTTCAATCTGAACAATTCCTTCCAGATCATCCTTGGTCAAATTCTTAAAGACAATAATATCATCCAGTCGATTCAGAAATTCCGGCCGAAAATGTTTTTCCACCTGAGCAATCAGTTGACGTTTGAGTTCTTTAAAGGGTTTGGCGTCTTTCTTCCTGCTGAATCCCAGCGTGGCCTGGCGCTTGATCAGTTCCGCGCCGATATTTGACGTCAGAATCAGGATAACATTACGGAAGTCAACAATACGGCCAAAGCTGTCCGTAAGTTTACCTTCTTCCATAATTTGCAGGAGGATGTTAAAAACATCCGGATGCGCCTTTTCAATCTCGTCCAGCAGAATGACCGCATACGGCCGACGCCGGATCTTTTCCGTAAGCTGGCCGCCCTCATCATAGCCCACGTAACCAGGAGGCGCTCCGACCAGACGGGACACCGCGTGCTTTTCCATATACTCTGACATGTCGACATGGACCAGGGCCTCTTCCTCACCGAACATAAACTTGGCCAGGGCCTTGGCCAGCAGGGTCTTTCCCACACCCGTTGGACCAACAAAAATAAACGATCCCATAGGCCGGTTCGGATCCTTGAGACCGGTCCGAGACCGACGAACGGTCTTGGAGATCGCCTGAATGGCCTCGTCCTGACTGACCACCCGCTCGTGAAGCACCGCTTCCATCTTTGCCAGGCGGTCCTGCTCCTTTTCCTCGAGCTTGGTCAGGGGAATCCCAGTCATGCCGGAGACCACTTCCGTAATCACATCCTCATTCACATTACCGCTCTTTTCCTTGGAAGACTCCCGCCACTTCTTGAGCGTTGTTTCCACCCCGCGCTTGAGTTTTTCCGCCTTGTCCCGGTATTCAGCTGCCATCTCAAAATCCTGATTTGCAACCGCTTCCTCCTTCTGTTTTTCCATGCGTTTGATCTCTTCTTCCTTGTCCCGCAGGTCCGGCGGACGGGTCATATTCTTGAGCCGGATTCGCGAACCCGCTTCGTCGATCACGTCAATGGCCTTGTCCGGAAAGAAGCGTCCGGTAATATACTTATCAGAGAGCTGTACCGCAGCTTCCAGAGCATCGTCCGTGTACGTAATCTTATGATGAGCTTCGTACTTATCCTTAAGTCCCTTGAGAATAAGTACCGTATCTATTCA
>CAZGEP010000149.1:0-11839 GCA_964524955.1 uncultured Planctomycetota bacterium
AGTATGGTGTCGGCAAGCGGATCGCAAAGATTAAAATCGTTCATTCACGCGGTTCGGATATTATGAAAGGAAATGATTTCAGACTGGCCATTATCAAGGGCATTGGTGTCCGGAAGCTCAAGAGCCTGAAATGCACGATAAAAAACCAGGAGGATACGGTCACGTTTTCCGGTTCCGGATGGGGGCATGGCGTAGGCATGTGCCAGTTCGGCGTCAAAGGCATGGCCGAGCGGGGATATGACTTTTTGAGCATCCTGAAATATTACTACAGAGGCTGCGATTTTCTGAAGATATATTAAATGGCCTGTTTCCGTGTTCTTTCAAACGATCAATCAACCCATGCCCGGACCGGACGGCTTCGGACCGGGCACGGAGAGGTGGCTACACCGGTCTTTATGCCTGTAGGCACCCGGGCTGCTGTTCGGGGGGTGGATCCGCACCGGCTGAAGGAGTGCGGGGCTTCCATTATTCTGGGAAACGCCTTTCATCTTTTTCTCACCCCCGGGACCGAATTACTTGAGCAGTTTGGTGGGATTCATAGATTTATGAACTGGCAGGGACCGGTACTCACGGACAGCGGCGGTTTTCAGGTCTTCAGCCTGAGTGACTGGCGGAAGATTACGGAAAAGGGGGTGGCGTTTCGTTCTCCCATTGACGGACGCAAATGCTTTCTCGGTCCGGAAGAATCCATGCAGGTTCAGGAATCCATTGGTTCGGACATTGCCATGTGTTTTGACGAATGTCCGGCCCTGCCCGCCGAACCCGCGGTTATGAAACAGGCGGTAGAGCGTACCCTCCGATGGGCCGAGCGGTGCCGCAGGGCGCACACCCGCACCGACCAGCTGCTCTTTGGAATTACCCAGGGCGGTCTGGATGTCGGGCTGCGACAGCAATGTCTGGACAGACTGATGCAGATTGGTTTTGACGGGTACGCGATCGGCGGTCTGAGTGTGGGAGAACCGCCACCGGAAATGTATCGGGTGCTGGAAACTGCGGTGCCGCAGATGCCCGAAGAGAGTCCAAGGTATCTGATGGGCGTGGGCACGCCTGAGGATCTGCTCGAAGCGATTGGGCATGGAGTGGACATGTTTGACTGCGTAATGCCCACGCGAAACGCCCGCAACGGCCTGGCGTTTTCGTGGAACGGACGGGTCCGGATACTGAAATCCGACAACCGGACAGACAAACGCCCCATTGATGAAAAATGCGAATGTTACACATGCAGGAATTTTTCTCTTGCATATTTGCGACATTTATTTAAGGTAAATGACTTTTTGGGTAAAACGCTGGTAAGTATTCATAATATTTTCTTTTACCAGGACCTGATGCGCAGGATTCGGGATTCGATTGACAGAAACCGGTTTCGAGCCTTCAGGGAAGAAGCAGTTCAAACCATGCAACCAAAGGAGAATTAAATTGCAGACCGCCTTTGCACAGACCGTGGCCAGTGCCGGAGCCAATCCGGAGTGGACGGGCTTTATGCTGAATATGCTGGGATTGTTTTTTATTATATTTGTTTTTTACCTGCTCTTTATCCGTCCGCAGAAACGCAAGGAGGAAGACCGCAGACAGATGATAAACAGGCTTGCAAAAAACGATAATGTGATTACAATCGGTGGCCTGAAAGGAAAGGTCGTGGGGCTGGGTGAGCATGAGATCACTCTGCAGATTGATTCAAAGAACAATACGCGAGTCCGGATTCTCAGAAGCGCCGTTTCCAGCGTTGAATCCGGCGGCAATGATGAATCCAAATGAAATTGATAGGAGAATGATTGAATGTCTAAGCAACTGATCTGGAAGGGAATTTTCGTTATCGCTGTTACAGCGTTTGCCGCGTTTTTTGCCACCCAGGAGTATCACCTCGGGCTGGACCTCAAAGGCGGAGCCGAACTTGTGTATGAAATCAAGCCCGATCCCTCGTTCAAGAAAGAACTGGAGCCGGGAGATATCAAGCGGGCTGTTAAAATTATTCGCAACCGGATTGATCCCTCTGAGATTAAACAGATCAAGGTGGAGATTCAGACCGGCAACGATCTGCTGATTCAACTTCCTGGATACAAAGACGAAGAGGTGGAAAAAGTCAAGAACCGGCTCAGTCAGCAGGGCGTTCTGACGTTTCGTGTGGTCAGTGACCGAAAATCTCCCAAAGCGCCCGAGGGATTTGAATGGGTGGAGTACCGCAAAGAGCAGGAGAGCGGTTCGAACAAACTGCTGCTTTCAAAAGAAGTACTCCTGACCGGAGAACATATTACCCAGGCAAGTGTCAGCGATGCCAGCAGGGGCAAAGGCTGGGAGGTTTCGCTGACCTTTAACGCATACGGAGCCAATCGCTTTTCCTACATTACCCAGGAGCATGTTGGAGACAAGCTCGCGATTGTACTGGACGGCAGAATTGAATGCGCTCCGGTGATTGAAGATCATATTTCCGGGGGCAGAGCATCCATTACCGGTGGGTATACACTTAAAGAAGCCGAGGATCTGGTGACCGTCCTCAATGCCGGAAGTCTGCCCGTTAAACTCGGCCAGCCCAAGTATGAATCTCGGGTCGGCCCGACACTGGGAAGGGACAGTATTGCCAAAGGTAAATTTTCCATACTGGTTGCCGGTCTGCTGGTCATATTCTTTATGCTCGCCTATTATAGAAAGGCCGGATTGATCGCAGATATTGTACTGCTTCTCAACCTGGTCTATATTATGGGCCTGATGGTTTTTTTCAATGCCACACTTACGCTTCCGGGTATCGCAGGTATCCTGCTTACCGTTGGTATGGCCGTGGATGCCAACATCCTGGTATTTGAACGGATCCGGGAAGAGCTCAAAATCGGACGGGCCATTTCTCTGGCTGTACGAAACGGATTTGACCGGGCCCTGGTAACCATTCTGGACGCCAATATCACCACCCTGATTATAGCCATGATCCTTATTTTTGTGGGAACCGGAGCCATCAAGGGGTTTGCTGTGATTCTGGCCATGGGTATCATCTGCACCCTCTTTGCCGTACTCTTTGTTTCCAGGCTGCTCTTTGATATCCTTCTTTCCATGAACATGCTTAATGACCTGAAGATGCTTGAGGTCTTTTCCAACCCCAGTTACAGTTTTATCAAGAAAACGCGCATCACAATGTTTATCTCCGGGCTTTTAATCATTCTGGGAGTCGGATTCTGCGGATACAGAGGCAAGGCCAGCTTTGATATTGATTTTAACGGCGGTGTGTTGTTGGAAGTCAAGACCCCGGGGAACATGACTACCGGAGAGGTGCGAGCAGCACTCAAAGGCACTGGATACGAGGATGTTCATATTCAGAGTTACCTTTTTGAAGGATCAAAACAGAAAGCAGAAAATGTAGGGAAATCCAACAAATTCACCTTCCGGGTGGATCCCACAACCGCGAATACGAAATTGACACGGGAACAGTTCAAGAAGGATTTTGAAGCGGCTTTGAACACTGCTCTGAAACTCAATGAAGGCGGCAAGATTGTCAAAATGGTGGATATCGGGCCAACGGTTGCCCAGAACCTGCGACTTAAGGGATTGGTCGCCCTTGTGCTGGGCCTGCTTGCCATTCTGGTGTATATCCGGCTTCGGTTCGCTGAATTTACCTTTGGGCTCGGTGCAGTGGTTGCGCTGATTCATGATGTGATTATCTCCATCGGCATCTTTGTGTTCTGGGGATATTTTTCCGGAGGCAAGATCGACCTGACCATTGTGGCCGGTATGCTGACGATTGTGGGATATTCCATCAATGATACCATTGTTGTTTTTGACCGAATTCGGGAGAATTTCAAACGGGACAAGCGCTCTTCACTGACGGATCTGGTTAACAACAGCGTCAATCAGACATTGTCCCGAACCATCTGGACATCCTTTACAACGTTTATTGCTGTATTTACGCTCTTTCTGGCGGGCGGCAGTGTGCTCAACGGATTCGCGTTTATTCTGATGGCCGGCGTAGTGGTGGGTACGTATTCATCGATTTTTGTGGCAAGCCCGGTGATGATCTGGCTGAACAAACGTGCGCATGCCAAGGCGACAGCAGATTAACGGAAGAAACAGCAGTATAAAAGACGAGAATCAGGTTCCGCGAACTCTTCTAAGCTTGCTGCTGGCCAGGCTGAGCATGGCTTTCTGAATTTTCCTGGCCAGTTCTTCGTCCAGTTCAATAAACTCAACTGCTACCTGAACACAGTTGTCTTCTTCGGAAGAAATGATTCTGCGGATTCTGCGGATTATGGTCTTGACGTTGATCAGACAGAATTCAATTTCCGCGGTAAATCCAAGTGCATCCCCTTCGGCCAGTGGAAATGTTTCGTCTGATTGGAGGTTGAACAGAAGTTTTGCGCCGCTTTCGCTGATATTAGAAAGGGGCGTTTTCTCAGGCAGTGCACATTCTTTTTCACACACGAATTTACTGGCATAATAATTTGAGGCCAGCAATCGGATGTTTCGTCGCAGCTCTTTTCCGGTTTTTTCCATATGTGTATTCCTGAAAACAGTTTTTTACTGAGTATATTCTCTGGGAATTTTTTTTCAAGCCTAAATTTCTCGGTCGCTTTCAGAACGATGGCTATTTTTTTAATTGATAAATCATATTCTTACGGTATATTTACTGTGTATTGTATGTTTTTGGTGAATTGTTTGTGTCGCAGCGAGATGTGATATGTGAACATCTCTTTAACCGCCGGGAACCTTTTTTACCGATTGCCCATTCAATATGTCAAAATTTATCGATGAATCCGGAAATCTTTCAGGAGAAAAAAAGAGACAGAAACTGCGGCTCAAACTGAAACTGTCTGTAGCTTTTATTGTAATTGATGAGAACGGTAAGCCGTGTTCGGATGATGTTTTTGAGGGATATACCCAGGATATCAGCGAAGGAGGCATGCTCTATCAGGGAGTGTTACCGGAAATGTCTGTACGCCTGCGTTTGCTGAATCGGGAATTATTTCTGGGACTGAATGTGTTTTTTTTATCCGCCAAAGATAAACTCAAATTGATTGCCGAAGTTCGGTGGCTGGAAGAGAATAAAAAGAGCAAGTCTGAATTTTCTGCGGGTCTCAAATTCAAGGAGCTGGACGAGGCGTCCAAAAATAAATTGGCAAGACTTATCGAATCTGTGCAGTATTCGGGTTCTTTTTCTGCCTGAACAGAGAATCCCGGCTGGCGGATGATCTATTCATGAGATATCGGAAAAAATATGATTGAGCAGTTGAGATCTGGAATTGTTCCGAAATTTTTACTGTTGTTCGATGAAACGGACGGTTGTTCCGCGGTTGCTGATATCCTGTCCAGTAATTCCCATGCTGAAATGATCTGTGCGGACATTCCCCGGCAGGGATTGCTTGAACAGACGGATGCGGTGATTCTATGTCCCGGCAGCCGAGAGCTGGACGTGTTCCGGAAGGTGGTTGATCTGAATCCGGATATACCGGTTTTTTCTTTCTCCACCCCCGCGCCTTTTGTGCAGGGTAAGGGGCTTCACCTGTTGCCGTGGGGATTTCTGGATCTTCCGTCATCAGCTGAAGAGGTGGAGACGATCGTTTCCAGTATGATTCGCCAGGATCTTCTTCTGTCAAGGGAGCGGGTGTTTATGCGCCGGGTTGCCATGAACTCCGAACCCGAAAATCTGGATGATCTGCGGGTATTTCTGCGCGAGAACCTGAGTGGTCTGCTTGTCCCCGACCTTTTACGCAATATCATTGCTGCACTATTTGAACTAACGGACAATGCCATGCAGCACGGAAACAAGCGCGACCCGGAGAAAAGAGTTTATGTGCAGCTCTTTCTGGATGCAAAGCGATTTGCTGCCCGGGTTACGGACGAAGGCGAGGGGTTTAACTTCAGGAAATATCTGCAGAAAATTGATACAGGCGACAATATCAAACTGGCGCTAAAAAAGGGTAAGGAGCAGCTCGGAGGGCTTGGGCTGCCTATGGCAAAACGGATCTTTGACGTAGTGGACTTCAAGGGTAAGGGTAACACCGTTTATGTTCAGAAACGGTTTGTTGCTGTAAGAACAAGCGGGGAATAAACGAGAGACAAATCTATGGCCACACTTCAGATACAGGAAGAAGTTAAACTCACACCGGGCGGCAAACGGTTTTCCATGCTCAAGGTCATCGGCGGTATTGATGCCACTACGTATCAGAAGTTTGAAAAGAAAATGATGGGTATGACCAGCAACGGGGTCAAAACCCATGTGCTGGACATGTCGGAGTGCATTTACATTAACAGTACAGGCATGGGGCTGATGGTGCGAATCTTTGATGAAGTTAAAACAGAGAACGGCATTGTGTACCTTGTCAGCATTTCTGAAGAGGCCAAGCACACTATGGAAATTCTCGGCCTGATGGAATTCTTCACGTGCTTTAACACACTCAAGGAATGCCTGATGAATATTGACCAGCCGGCAGGTTCTGCGTCTGCGGTTTCGACACGTACGGCTGCTTTAAATAACATGTATCCCAAGAAAATTAAGTGCAATGTGTGCCGCAGCATTTTGACCATCAGAGCCCCGGGTAAATACAAGTGTCCCTCTTGCACTGTTTATCTTTCCGCAGAGGAAAACGGGCGGGTCAAACTGGTAAAGCCCATGAAATCCGATCTGATCAGTTTTTCGATTCCCACGGCGTTTGAATGGGGATCCCTCCTCAATCAGAGTATCGTGACCATGGCCAATAAATTTGACATCTCTCCCAAGAACATTGCCGCCATTGAACCGGCATTGGATGAAATGTGGAGCCATATCTGCAAGGGACGCAACGTAGAGAGTGAAACCTGTGAGATTGTTTTTATCGGAAGTATTCGTGGAGTTATTATGGGAATGATCCTCTATGGCCGACCTGTTGTGGATAAGAATACGCTGGAGGGATCCATCCTGGTCAAGGCATTGGAAAAATATTCGGATGATCTGCAGATTCGTTCGCTGGCGGAAAACGGTCAGGTTATACGACTGGCCAAATTTAATTGACCTTTTGTGAAAGCAATCCATGTCACCTCTGTTCGGACTCTTTTCATTTGGCAAGAAAAAAGACAAAGACGATGAAACGCCTTTACAACCGAATCTTCCTGATTCCAGTGTAGCAGATCCGGACGAAAGCGCCCCGGATACTGCAAAATATTCAAGCCGGAATACGCGCCGAAGATCTTCCTTTGAAGTGATGGTTAAAAAGAAAAGTTTCGTCAGTGAAGCGAATATTGACGAAGCAAAAAAAATCAAGCGCAAGCGGCTGGTCGAGAGTGATAAATGTGTGATGCTGATTGATCTGGGAAATATCCTGATTGAAATGAACCTGGTTTCAGAGTCCGATCATGCCAAACTCTATTCCAGTGAATTTCGGATTCCATTTGTCAAGCTTTCGAACTACGCGATAAAAAAGGATGTCGTCTCATTGATCGATCCGGAAATCGCCCGCAAATACTGGGTCTTTCCCATTGATAAGATCGGCAGGACCATTACCCTTGCCATGTTCAGTCCGGCCACTCATATTATCGAGAGCGTTGCCGAGGAAACCGAGCTCAAGTTTAAGGAAGTCGTTTCCACTCGTACCGAAATTATCGACTGCATCAATAAATATTATGGTGCGGAGGGAGAGGATGCGTCGTCAACGGGTAAAGAGGAGGATGTCGGGGAAGATACCACGCAGCAGACCGTTCGTCTTAACGCAGAAAAGATAGAGGATCGTACTGAAACGGATATCGGCGATGAACCCGCCGCGGATATCCAAGAGTCGCTGGAACTCCCCGGTGGATCGGAATTTCCAGAAATCGACGACATGAAAAAGATCACAACCGTAACCGTCAAGAAAGACAGCCAGCGCAGGAAGCAGACGGTTCGGCTGTATATGGATGACGGAGACATTCTGTCTACGGATGATCCGGGGGTTGTTGAAGAGGCGGACTCCAAGAAAGATACCAATCGGATTTTTATTGAAGACGGTGCGGATCTGTTTGTTGACTCCGGGGATCTTGACACGCTTTCCCGGCTTAATGGGGCAGACCAACCGAAACCTTCCGGCATCAGAGAAGATATCGATTTTACCGATATCATGGGAGAAAATGCCCCGCTGATTGTGGAGACCGGGCGGGAGATGGTTGCCGCACCAGTGACGGAACAAGAATTTTCGGCGGCTACTTCCGGCAAAAGCATGAACGATTGGTTTGACGATTGGGTCAAAATGAAGCGACCTTCACAGGCTTCAGTTCAGCCTATTTCATCTGAAATATACAATCTGTTTGTCGGACGGAAATTATGATCGAAGACGGTCGGCTGAGCAATATCCTGCTTAAAACTCAAACCCTGGAACATGATAAGCTTCAGCGCATACTGGGACGGAGCAAAGCCCAGGGAGCCAGCCTGTACGAGTACCTGCTCAAGGCCAATATCCTGACCTCCGAAGATATCGCAGGCGCGGTCATGGAAATTACCAACTACTCCTATCTGCGCCTTAATGACGTTACCATTCACGAGGAAGCCTATTCCCTGGTTGCCGAGGACTTCTGCCGTCAACATACCCTGATTCCTGTCTCCATTGTAGAAAATGTGTTGACCGTAAGCGTGGAGGATATTCTGGAGCCTTCCGTGCATTCCGAGCTTCAGCAGCTTACCGGAATGACCGTGATCCAGGCCGTATCTGACACCGAATCCATTGTCAACGCCATTCAGCGGAGTTACGGTACCGAGGAGGAAGTCCAGGGGGATGACCTCGAAGAAATAGTGGAAGAAACCACTTTCGACGAATTGATAATGGAGGCAGGTGTTGAAGAAGAAACTGAGGTTGATGTCGAAGGGATGGAGACCAATGAGAACGACAGTCTGATTGTTAAGCTGGTCAACTCTATTATTGTCGAAGCCTTTATGAAAGGTGCGTCTGACATCCACATTGAATCCTATTGGGGAACCCGGAAAAAGACCCGGATTCGAATCCGGATCGACGGGGTTCTCATGGAGTATCGAAAAATTCCCAATCAGTATATCAACGCGGTTGTGGCCCGGATCAAGATTATGTCCAAACTGGATATTACCGAACGCCGTATTCCCCAGGACGGTAAGATCAAGTTCCGCTTGTCCAGCCAGAAACAGATTGAACTTCGCGTAGCCACGGTTCCGGTTGCCGGAAACCGCGAAGACGTTGTGCTTAGAATCCTTGCCAGCCAGGAGCCCATTCCCTTCGGGAAACTGGGATTTATCGAACGAAATTACGAAGAAATCAAGGACGCGGTTGTCCGTCCTTACGGCATAATCCTTGTGGTAGGTCCGACCGGTTCGGGCAAGACCACTACCCTTCATTCACTGGTTGCTCATATTAATACCGTGGATCGCAAGATCTGGACAGTGGAAGATCCGGTGGAAATCACCCAGTACGGAATCCGTCAGGTTCAGATCGAAGTCAAGCGAGGACTGACCTTTCCCAAAGTGCTGCGGTCCTTTCTGCGTGCGGATCCGGACGTGATTATGGTTGGTGAGATCCGGGATGTGGAGACCGCCACCATTGCGATCGAAGCGTCACTGACCGGTCATATTGTATTCAGCACCCTTCACACCAACACCGCACCTGAGACCATTACCCGTTTGCTGGAGATGGAGCTTGATCCCTTCAGTTTTGCGGATTCTCTGGTCGCTGTGCTTGCGCAGCGACTGGTCAGAAATGTATGTAAGAACTGCAGAGAAGAATACCATCCGGATGAAAAGGAATACAAATATATCAAAAAGGAATTCGGTCCGGATTATTTTGACGCTGCACTGGAGAAAATTCCTGACTTCGAATACAATGATTCCCTGATGCTGTCGCGTCACAACAGTAAGGGGTGTGAAGCCTGCAGCGGGACCGGATACCGCGGACGGACCGGAATTCATGAGCTGGTGATGGTTACTGATGAAATGCGCCACATGATTGTGACCCGCGCAAGCGTGAGCGAGATCCGCAAACTTGCGATTGAAAACGGCATGTTTACACTAAAACAGGACGGTATCGTAAAGGTATTTCGCGGACTGACCGACATTGCTCAGGTTCGGCGCACCTGCGCGGTCTAACGGAATATCAGATACCCCAATCGCGTTCTGTCGCCCCGCCACTCATATGTCTGAGACCATATGACTCTGCGGTTGATTGTAACCGACGGGTTGGAGAGGATGTTCATCCGCCAGATATCCCCTTTACGGGGCTTGCCGCCCAGCTGGCCCCATGGGATGGTCAAGTCAAAGCGCCAGTTGCTGTCTGTATGCGTGAAATCACAACCGACTCCGGAAAGAAAGGTCCGGCGCTCACCCGGCTTGCGGCCGCTTACGCTTCCTTCTTCTCCCTTGAAGTAGATGGTATAATTCGGATTGCAGCCCCTGCGTTTCGGATTGGAAAGTATCACTTGCATAAAGCCGCCGGCATTGACCGAGTTCCTGTTCTGTTCCCAGACCTCTTCCCGCTGGGACCAGTCAATGTCATGCTCCCGCAGGCTCAGCTTGAGGCCTTTGGACGTGGATACTGCGCGGCAGTCGCAGTAGTCTTCACGGAAGAAGTTGTAGCGTTGGAAAAAGGATGAGAAATCAATCCAGCACTTTTCTCCCCAGCGATAGCACTGGTCATGCACCATGGTCCGGAACCCTTCATCCGGCCCCAGCGCTTTTTCATCCACACATTCCATGGCCGGCGGCTGGAGCCAGTCAATTTCAGCGCGTACGTATTCAGCCCAGGCCAGGACATTGTCCCGGTACAGGGCATGCTCTGGAGCTGCAAGCAGATCCAGCGACTGATTGACGTATGCCAGGGACTCGCTCAGGAGTTTTCGGTTGCGGTTTTCTGCCGCGGCATCCATCCCTGCATAGGGTCGGAACATTCTGCGAATTTCGTTGTACCGTTCATGGGAACGCACGTAGCAGCGCAGGGCTTCGAATGGGAAGTCTTCTTTTCGGAAATCAATAATCCGGCTGATTTCTTCGGCGTCTTTTGCCGGTGTAAAGGGAGAGGTATGAGTGGTGGCTCGGAATTTAGAATTGATCCGGCTGCTTTCCTTGCCAAGAACGCTGGCACAATCATTGAGGATGCGGACGGTTTTCTTCAAGTTGCTGAAGAACTTTTTTTTGTTTTGTGCAAAATAGCAGGAGTAGAGTGAAATGGAAGCGTCAATCTCACGCCGTATTTTTTCACCGTTCAGACGGTTGTCCTGAAACTGTAGTGTAGTCCAGGCATCCGGCTTTTTCCTGGATTCACGGATAAACTTCTTCAGCTGATCCTCGGCGCGGCGGATGTTGCTGCGGATTCGTGCGGAGATGACCGCTGGATTGGTCTTGACTTTCTTTCGGACCTGCGGATTTACGTAGTCAATCACGTGCTGAGTGTCTTCGGGCAGAACGCGGACGCGCTTGTCCCGCACGACCCAGGAGCGCCACGCAAGGTTCTTAATTTCACCGATGTGATTGAGAAAGGACATGGGGTAATAGAAGAACGGTTCCTGGTAAAAGGAGAACCGGCCCGGATACAGGTATCCCTCCTGCGCCGAACCATAGCAGAACTGGGTGTAGTGGTCCAGGATAATGCGGCTGGAGGCCTGGATGGCCCGGGCCATGTGCCCTCCTGCTTTCTGGCTGACGCCAAACCATTCTGCGTACCGTTCTGCCCATTTTCTGGGGCCGGGTGTTTCGTCTCTGACATAGTCCACAAATGCCTGGATATGACCCTGGTTGGCCTTTGACGCTGACACCTCTTCTTTTTCAAATGCGCCCGGTTGGGGGAAATCCTTGATCATCAGTTCGTAGATTGACTGAAACGAGACCGAGTCAGCGCCCTTTTTCTCCATACTCTGGCAGAGCTTTTGAACATAGTCCGGATCCGACCACATCAGACGGGAT
>CAZGEP010000150.1:0-11564 GCA_964524955.1 uncultured Planctomycetota bacterium
CCGCGGAGAAATCAGAGCCGGAATCGGATTCAAACGCAGACAGTGAAGAGCCGCCCGACGGGGAATAAGTTTTGTCCATGTACGAGCAGTCACTGAAAATCCTGAATATACGTCACGGAGCAACCAGTGCGGAAATCAAGACCGCGTTCCGCAAACTTGCCGCCAAGTATCATCCGGATAAGAATCCTGGAAGAACCCGATGGGCCGAAGAAAACTTCAAACGCGTGCATACCGCGTACAGGCACGTCCTGGAAAATCGAAACCATTATACCGTATACCATGCCAAGGAAAGGCAGAATCGCGCCGAGCACTGGTGGGAACAGCGTAAACAAAGCACAGAGCCCGAAGTCCGTCTGACCGCGATTATTCGCGAACTGCACCGCTCAAACATCGGGCAGGCCATTGAAATGTATGAGGATATCTGTGCAAAATATCCAGACCTTGAGATGTTCGCTTTTGTTACGGGGAAAACCCGCTGCGACCTGATGTTTCTGCTTGCAGAAGCCTATGAAAGCCAGAACGCGCATAAAAAATCCGTGCAGCTGTACAAAGATGCCTATGCGGAGACAAAAGATAATAAATATTTCAGGGGATATGCCGAAGAAATTCGGTTGAAGATTAAAAACATCTATTGCCGGGACATTGTTCATGACCTGGGCCATGCATCGGCGATACGCGAATACCGGGAACTGCTTGATTTTGATCTCAAGAAAACCGAGCGGGGATATGTCCTCAAGAAAATCGCCGAACGCTACCAGAAAATGGGGGATATTTCCAGCAGCGAACACTACCTGACCCGTGCATACAGAGAGTGTCCAAACCTTAACGGCGTCCTCAAGTTGCTCCGTAAACTCGGTAGAAGCGCCGACTATTTTCGCGAGCTGGCGGAATGCAGCCCCTGAATGACTGCTGCAGCCATGGGATTTTTCAATCCCTTATTCGGAAACAGCGACAGCGACTTTTTTCATAACCGATGTTTTGAGTGCTTCTGATTCTGAAATGCGCTGATTGAGTTCATCCGATTTATTTGCCGTAAATGCGTCATCCTTGATGAACTTCAGGTTGATGTTGACATTTAGCGCTGCAGATTCAAAAGCGGCATAAGCGAGCAGAGCCGAAACACCAGTATCTGTGATCAGGTTGGCGTTGCCGATGTCCACCAGGCTGTTGAGAAGTTCAAGGACTTCAAGGCAGGCAACAGAAATATCTTCGGGAACTTTCATGGCCGCTTTGCAGGCGTCCTGGATGGTCTGACTTCGTTTCTGCTTGTCTTCGTCCGTATCCCTGGGCATTCCATAGGCTGCAGAGACCTGTGCGTAGGCCTGGGTGTCTTCGACCGTGAGTGCGAGAAGCTTTTCGGTCAGCTGTGTGCCTTCTTCAAGTATACGGTTGACCTGATCTTCCACGTCCGCATATTTCTTTTTTCCGGTGGTGAAGTTGCAGACCATACGAAGCATGGTACAGGAAAGCGCACCGGTGATACCCGCAATACTTCCGCCGCCGGGAGTGGGGTTTCCAGAGGAGGCGTCTTCAATATACGTTCGGATTGGTTCGTCAATATATTTCATGCGTTCTCCATCGTAAGAGTATTGTTTATGCGGGAAATATTTTACTGAAAAAAATCAGATTTAAAGTACAATAATAAATCAATAGACAATAATCACATTAAAAAAGAAGACAGCGTATGCCCTATACAGAACTCAAACATGTTTGTCCTGATACATTAAAAGAACAGGAAACTTTTTCGATTGTTCCAGTTCTTGACTATGATCGTCTGAAAACATCCATCGGAAAATTTGGGATTCTCTTTCCGCTGATTACGGACAGAAAATGGTCCCTGATTTCAGGCCGATCACGGCTGCGAGCTGCTGTTGAGCTTGGATTCAGCAGTGTTCCGGTGCTGATTGCAGAAGGAGATGGCATTGAATTGTTTACCATCAACATCGTGCAGACATTTCACAGCGGTATGGATCCAGGAGACGCTGCCCGTGCACTGTGCATACGAAAACTGATCCAGGATTTCGGCGTTAGCGACGAGAAACTGGTCAACGACTACCTGCCCATGCTCGGTTGTGAAAAGTCACGTAAGATTGCCGAAGACTTGAAAGCCTTTTCCGGATTCTCCGAAAGCGTTCTTACCTGTTTTGTGAAATCAAGTCTGTCCCTGCGCGCTGCACGCATCTTCTTTCCGTATGCCGATGAAGACCGTGAATACGTCTGTACTGAATTAAGCACTCTGGGTGCTGGAGAGAACCGTTTTCGGAAAGTCGGGGAGTGGCTCTGGCATATTGCTCAGCGAAAAGATTCTCGTCCTGCTGACGTCCTGAGGTCTGCGTTTGATGAACTGCAACGCAACATGAGGCCGAAAAACATAAAAGAACTGGAGAAAATCCTGTCTGTGCTGAGAAATCCTGTGATCAGTAAAAGAAACTCCAGGAAACACGCGCAATGATCCATCGGATATACCGAAGCCCGAATGTCTCCGCAGAGAATCCAATTCTGAGATCCGCTGAACGAGAAACCGGATTTACAGCTGAAGTGATCGCAATGGAGCAACTTCAGAAACATCTTAATACGAGTGAACCGGATCCGATCCAGTCCGGAAAAGAGATCCTCTATTTCAAGGAGAATCACGGCCCTTTTCTAAAATCATGTCCCTGCACTCCCGGTGTTTTAAGCTGCGGATACGACGTTCTTCACTGGGCAGAGAACTGTCCCTTTGACTGTTTGTATTGTGCGCTCCAGTCTTACTTTCCCCATAAATTTAATGTGGTGTTTGCAAACTTCTCCGATTGTCTTGAAGAGGTTAAAACGTATCTGAAGAAGGATGATCTCCCCAGGCGAATCGGAACCGGTGAGTTTACAGACAGTCTTGCACTGGAGCCCCTGCTTAATACCGTTCCCGAGCTGGTCTCTATATTTGCAGACAGCCGAAATGCTGTCTTTGAAGTAAAAACCAAATCCGTAAACATCCAGCCTCTTAAAAATCTGGAACACAAGGGCAGAACCGTGGCCGCCTGGTCACTGAATCCGGATTCGGTTGTCCGTGAAATTGAGAAGAAGACACCGGATCTGGACGCACGGCTTCATGCAGCAACAGTCTGTGCCGAATGGGGGTATTCACTGGCATTTCACTTCGACCCGATGGTTCATATCCGGAACTGGAAGAGGGAATATGGAGACGTTCTTGAGAAACTCTTTACATCTGTTCCGCGGGAAAAGATAGCGTGGATCAGCCTGGGAACCTTTCGTTTTCCACCGGTGTTTAAAAACGTTCTGGATGCTCGAATTCCCGGATGCAGTCTGTTCAGTCAGGAGTTCGAACTCTGCAAAGACGGGAAATACCGGTATCCGATCGAAACACGCAGAGAGATGTATACCTTCATGAAACAAAACATCCAAAGATACTCGAAGCAGACAGTCGTTTACCTGTGCATGGAACATAAACCGGTGTGGAAAGAGATATTTGAATCGGTTCCCGCAGGAAAAAGAGAGTTGAACCGGCGGCTCTATGAGTCTGCGGTCAGTGCAGGTAAATAATCAGTTGCTGGCAATGCTCTGCTGACGCCGTTTTTCACGGAAAAAATCCCGAAGAATATCCCCGCATTCATCTTCCCGTACTCCCTTGACCAATTCAACCGTGTGGTTGCATGACGGCTCAGAAAAGATGTTCATTACTGATCCGCAGGCGCCACCCACCGAATCCGGAGCACCGTATACAATCTTCTTGATCCTGGACTGAAGAACCGCTCCTGCGCACATGAAACAGGGCTCCAGGGTGACATACAGCGTGGTGTCTGTAAGGCGCCAGTCACCCAGTGCTTCCGCTGCCTGGGTAATTGCAATCATTTCCGCGTGTGCGGTCGGGTCATGAAGCATTTCCTTCTGGTTGAATCCCTTGGCAATGATCTTTTCTTTGGATACAATGATAGCGCCCACAGGCACTTCACCGGCCTCAAAAGCATCCTGTGCCAGTTTGAGTGCAATCCCCATATAAAAATCATCATTTCGTTCTGCCAGAAGAGATTCCATACATTAAGCTCCGAAAAAAAAGATGGTTGTGTTTCGTCGACTATTCTACCAGCAAAATTAATTCAGGCAAAGAAAAACTTGGTTAAGAATCAGTTGATTGCATATGAATCGGGGCGTATAATTACAATTACTAATTATAAAAAAATAATATTTGTGACATAAGTACCATGTTCCGCTTATTAATAGTGAAGAGAGGAATTTATTATGATACAAAAAGCAATTCAACAGGTTTTAGACGGTAACAAAGACGCATACAGGGACATCATGGAAGAGTACCAGGATATGCTCATCGCTTTTGCCGGTTTTCGGCTTCTTGACGCTGACCTTGTAGACGAAGTGGTTCAGCAAACGTTTATACGAGCATACGAACAGCTCGACCAGTACAGAACAAAAGAAGATTTCGGTGTATGGCTCAGAACAATTTGTCATTATATTATTTTAAAAGAGATTAAATCAATACAGAGAAAAGACGCGGGTAAAAAAAAGTATAAGAACCATATCAGCCGGAAACTTCTTCATTTGAGTGAAGAGATATATGCTGCGGACATTGATTCAGACATATATGAGAACCTTTATAAATGCATGAACAAGCTTAAAGAACGCTCAATGAAACTGATACAGGATAAATACAAAGAGCAGAGATCGATCAAGGAAATTGCAGGATTGTACTCAAAATCTGTTACATGGGTCACAACGGCAATGTACAGAATACGAAAGCAACTAAAGGATTGTATTGAGTACGAGATGATGGGGGAAAAATCATGATAGATAAAAAACGTTTTTATTATCTCGTACAGGTATTCATCGATGGAACGATTTCTGAACAAGAGGCAGCGGAGCTTAACCGAATCATCAGAAAATCCAAGAAATTGAAACAGGAACTCCTTTCCCAGGTGCAAATTTCAACAGCGGTTCATGGTCACTTTATGCTGGATAAAAGCATGCTTTACAGACAGGTTTTTACATCCTTGAAAACCAGAAGCCAAAAGATGAGGATTGTTAAAAGCGTTTTGTCAAAGCTGCCGGAGGAAAAACACAGAGAACCGGAAAAGACTCGTGAACAGCCCGAAACCATCAAGTTGCCGTGGTATGCGCAGGTAAAGTATGCCGCGCTGCTGATGGTAGGGGTTCTGATTGCCACGTATTTTATCAACGAATACCAGTACAGTCAGACCGAGGAGCTGATCCGGCTCCGGCTCAGGGAATTTTACGGCAAGGTGGAAATTGAGCGAGCCGGTGAAATCATTCCCGCAGAGAAGGATATGCAACTTCATAACAGTGACCGGATTAGGACCCAATCCGATGCCAGTGCGGTCATGGAATACACGGATGAAAAGACACGCGTGGAGATTTCTCCGGATACGAATGTGCAGGTTCGTGAAGAAAAAGGGCTGAAACTCTTTGATATGGATAACGGCCGGGTGGATCTTTCCGTGGACAAACAGCCGGAAGACGGCGGACTCAGGGTACTGACCCCGCACGCACAGGTGGATGTTGCGGGAACGATCTTCCGGGTAACGGTTCAGGAAGGACGAACACATGTGGAGACATACGATGGGCGTGTATCCGTGAAGCAGAAAAACAGTGACAAAGAAGTGTTTGTTGACCGGGGAGAGCGGGCGGCTGTGTCCGGTACTTCCGGAAAGCAGTTGACTGCCGTGCAGATTCCCGGCTGGTTCAGCTACCGGAACGGCCCGAAGATCAAGGAAAAACGCAATGGAAAGATGGTTGAAACTGATTTTGAGAAATGGCTGCGGGATTTGGGGTATGTGCCCGGCCCGATTCTCTGTATCGAGGATTTTGAGAATGGGTTTGATACAGACCGGTGGGCTGTCTGCCGGCCTGAAATTAAAGAGTACGGAGTCATTTACAAGCCTGCGGTCAATCCCGAGCGGTTTATGGCTGTTACGAAAATCAAACGCGGAAAAACAGAATCGTATGTGCTTCAGCTTACGGATGAGAAAGGAGATAACATTGTAACCGCACTGCGGTACGGCAGAGATATCATATCGCCGGCGTACCTGGTGGAATTTGATTTTGGATCAAGTGTATCCTTTACTTTCAGGCTGGGGCTGGATAATCGAAAAGCGTATAAAATCCTTTTAGATCAAAAAACAACGCTGAATTTAAAAAATGTCTCTTATCATCGCCGTACGCTTGTGTTTCCTGCGAATGATCCCGGGACAAAGCTTACATGGGAAATGCTCGGTACTGTTAGAGGAGAGGTGGTTAGCCGGTGCCGCGTGGACTACAACAGAAATGCGTTCATATTTGAGATCCAGGGGGGCTGGCTGTACGTTGACAACATCATTATCCGGGAACTGAAGAAACTCCCTGGGAACGATCCTGCGAATTAAATTTATTTTTAAGGGAGAATATCATGAATTTGATATGCAGATTTACCATTGGATGTATGATTGTATGTATTCTAACCCCATCGGGAATGATATATTCGCAGACTATCGGTGGTATATCGGCTGATCCGGAGGAATGCGTGGTCAATGCAACTATCGGGGAAACCGTTCAACGGACGCTTACACTTGGCAACAGCAGCGCTGAAGACCTGACGTATACGGTATGGTGCAAGCGTGGCGCGGCAGGCAGTGCGCCGGTCGCCGGAGCGGTGAAGAAGTCATTTATCCCGCTACCTTCCGGGAAACCGCGTGGTTCCGCTTTTGACGGAACCCATCTGTGGATGTGCGATGGCACGAATGTTCTTAAAAAATGCAGTACATCTGACGGCAGCGTGTTGAGTACACTTACTCTTGACCATATTGTATACGACATGGCCTGGGACGGGTCCCGGCTGTGGACCGGTGGATCCGGAAATAAACTCATTGCCGTGGATACTGGCACTGGAAATAACGTAAAAGAGTTTGAGGTACCCGGAGTTGGTTTATCTTTCAAAAGTGTTGCTTTTGGTGGTGGGTGTATATTTGCGAACCACTTGAAGGTTGACCCGGATGATGGTACGTTAATCGGTTCAATTCCCGCTTTAAGCGGGATGTATGAAACCTGCTGGCACAATGGTGCGCTGTGGTCGATTAAACACGATAGCGTGAGCGTGAACAAGATCGATCCTGACACGGGCGTGATCTTGAGGTCTTTCAACGCACCCAATAACGAAATGTCGAGTATCTGCTCCGGCGGGGCAGATGGTTTATGGGTTTTCTCATACCACGCTTCGGCAAGGGGGTGGGGTGATACGAGGGGGTATCTGCTGGAAACGGCTGAAGCGGAGTGGTTGAGCGCTGAACCGGTTGCCGGATCGGTCGCGGCTTCGGACAGTGTACAGGTCACTGTTATGATGGACTCCAGCCGCTGTGGAATCGGGACGCATACGGGCGCGGTGTTCGTGCTTTCAAACGATGAAACAGTGACCATCCCTGTGACATTTACTGTTTCCGAAGGTGTCGGCGGCAACCAGGACCCGGTCGTGACAGGTTCCAGCCCGAACACCCCGCATACGATGGCGGAAGATGAAACACAGGAATTTACAGTGACAGCACAAGATCCTGACGGCGACGATCTCGCTTGGACATGGCTGATCGACGGAAGGCCCGTTTCCGATGCTTCCGGCCCGTCGTATGTCTACGCCTCAGACGACAATGCCGGTGTATATGTTCTTACAGTGCGGATTACCGACGGCCGTGGAGGCGTAGCTGCACACACGTGGGACCTGCATGTAACAAATGTCAATCAGCCGCCAACCGCTGTTGATGATACATGTCTGACAAACGATGGTACGCCTGTGGATTTAACAGTACTCTCCAACGACATTGATCCGGACAACGATCCGCTTACTATCGTTTCCGTAACCCAGGGCTCCGAAGGTACGGTAACGCTCGACGGCAGCAAAGTGACATATTCCCCGGCCGCGGTATGGACCGGACCGGACACATTTACGTATACGATCTCGGATGGTTACAGCGAAACCTCCACTGCTTGGGTGACGGTAAATCCGGTCCAGGACATCGATGTTGACCCGACCGCCATTTCTGTAGCAGCAGTTCCCGGCGATACGGTTACAGTGACGCTCTCTGTTGCCAACAAGGGAGGCGAAGAACTCACTTTTTCTATCTGGGACAAGCTCGGTACTGCGGGCGGTTCTCCGACTCCCGGTGATGTGCTCAAGACATTCGAACTGCCCGATACGGTTGGTGCACCGACCGGTACGGCTTACGACGGCACGCACCTGTGGATCAACGGGGGGTTCCAGGGCACGCTTTACAAGTGCAGCACCGTAAACGGCTCGGTGGCAGGCTCACTGGATGTCAGCAGTTTGATGACCGGCACGGGACCGCTTGAATGGGACAATGGAAAACTCTGGTTTATTGCCGGCGGCAAAATATATGCGGTTGACGCATCCAGCGGCGCGAAACTGAAGGAGTTTGACACTCCTTGCGACAACTGTCTCGGCTTGGCCAGAGGCGGCGGTGTGCTGTGGGTTATGGGATCCGGGACAGATCCTATATACAAACTCGACCCTGGTAACGGATCTGTGCTGGGTTCTATTCCAAGCACTGAGCTGAATCAACACAAAGGCTCTCTGTGCTGGTCAAACGGAGCCCTGTGGGTAGGCCCCAAGTACCTCAATAATATTATCCAGAAGGTGGATCCTGAAAACGGGTATGTTATCAGATCATTTTTCACATCCAGTGCAGCCTACGGTTTGTGCGCCAACGGGTCTGGAGCGCTGTGGAAGGTATGGTACAAGTCCAGCGGACGCAATGGAATCTATGAACGCAAAACGCAATTGGTTGAGACAGCCGAGGCAGGATGGCTTGACGCAAATCCGTGCCGTGGCACCTTGGAGGCAAGAGGCGCCATTGATGTCACAGTGACGCTTGATGCCGTTACGTGCGGTGAAGGTACACACACTGCAACGATATTTATTGAGTCGAACGACCCTGACGAACCCAAGCTGTCCATTCCGGTTACATTCACTGTGACTGATAATGATCAAAACAGCGACCCCGTTGCAGTGGATGATACGGCTGAAACGGATGAAGACACGGCAGTAACCGTGGACGTGCTTGCTAACGACACGGATGTGGACGGGGATGCTCTGACAGTGGAGAGTGCGGCGGATCCTTCAAACGGTACAGCAGTGATCAGCGGTGACAATACGGTCACCTACACGCCAGACCCTGACTGGAGCGGAACCGACACCTTTACCTACACGGTAAATGACGGCAATGACGGGACTGATACAGCAACGGTGACCGTAACGGTCAATCCTGTGAACGATCCTCCGGTTGCAGCGGATGACAGTGCGTCAACAGCCGAGGATACTGCAGTGACCGTGAACGTGCTCGCCAATGACACCGACATAGACGGCGGACCTTTGAGCGTGGCGTCTGTGACCGATCCGCAGCACGGTACAGCAGTCAGCAGTGACAGCAGCGTAACCTATACGCCTGACGCGGGGTGGACAGGCACAGACACGTTCGATTACATGGTCAGCGACGGAAACGGCGGCACGGGCACGGCAGCGGTTACAGTAACCGTATCCGAAGACGGCAATACCCCGCCGACTGTAGACGACCAGAGCGTGACAACTGACGAGGATACACCGATTGAAATCACGCTGTCTGCTACGGATCCGGACAACGACCCGTTGACTTACAGCGTGGTTACCGGCCCGTCCAGCGGAAGTATCTCCGGCACAGCACCTGCCCTGACCTACACGCCGAACGCGAACTGGAGCGGTACAGACAGCTTCACCTTTAAGGCTAACGACGGAGAACTGGATTCCAACACAGCCACGGTTACCATTACCGTAACAGCGGTCAATGACGCGCCTGTTTGCGCTGATGACAGTATAACTGCGGCAGAAGACACGGCCATTACCATCGACGTGCTGGCCAATGACACGGATGCAGACGGGGACACACTCTCCATTGCCTCCGTAACCCAGGGAGCAAACGGCAGTGTAACCCAAGACAGTGCCCGCGTGATCTACACCCCGGATGCTGGCTTTACCGGGAACGATACCTTTACGTATACCGTGTCGGACGGCAACGGCGGAATCGATACAGCCACAGTAACTGTATCTGTAACCGTAAGCGGTATCAACCATGCCCCGGTTGCAGATAATCAGTCCGTGACCACAGATGAAGACACAGCCGTTGCAGTAACGCTTACCGCAACCGACGCAGACGGCAACGCACTGACCTATTCAGTTGTTAGCGGCCCGTCCAATGGAACCTTGAGCGGCTCGGCCCCGGCACTGACCTATACGCCGAACGCGGACTGGAGCGGAACCGACAGTTTCACGTTCAAGACCAATGACGGTGAGCTGGATTCCAACACAGCCACGGTTACGATCGAGGTCGGCGCGGTCAATGACGCACCCGTACTCGATCACATCGGCGCAAAGAGCGTCAGCGAAGGCCAGACACTCACCTTCAGCATAAGCGCGACCGATGCCGAAGGTGGCATCCTTGCCTTCAGCGCGGCCAACCTGCCCACGGGTGCAGTCTTTGACGCGGACACGCAGACCTTTACCTGGACGCCTGGTGACACCGCGGGCAACTACCCGGTACTGTTCAGCGTTTCGGACAACGGCACACCCCCGCAGTCTGACAGCGAAGAAGTAACGATCACCGTGGGCAACGTCAACCGCCCGCCGGTTCTCGATCCCATCGGAAGCCGGAGCGTGGCTGAGAACCAGGAACTGGTCGTTGTTGTTGACGGCAGCGACCCGGACGGGGATGCCGTAACCTTCAGCACCGGTACCCTGCCCGCAGGCGCGGTCTTTGACGCAGACAGCCGCACCCTGAGCTGGACCCCGGGCTTTGACCAGGCCGGCAACTACACGGTTATGTTCACCATCAGCGACGGTTCGCTCACGGACAGTGAAGAAATCACCATCACTGTGGGCAATGTCAACCGTCCGCCGGTTCTGGATCCGATCGGCAGCCGGAGCGTGGCTGATGGTGGCACACTCAACTTTACCATTACCGGCACTGATCCGGACAGCGATGACCTGGCATTTGCCACAGGCACGCTGCCTGAGGGCGCAGTCTTTGATCCGGCCACCCAGAGCTTCCTCTGGACCCCGGGCTTTGACCAGGCTGGCAACTACACCGTGGACTTCCAGGTCTCAGACGGCGCGCTCACCGACAGTGAAGACGTGACCATTACCGTGGGTAATGTCAACCGCGCCCCGGTCCTGGATGCCATCGGACCCAAATCCGTGGACGAAGGCACAGCCCTGACATTTACCGTGAGCGGCATGGACCCGGACGGGGACGGCCTGACATACTCAACAGGCACACTGCCGGATGGCGCAGCGTTTGACGCAGAAACCCGGACCTTTACCTGGACACCGGATTACACACAGTCCGGCAATTACACCGTACCGTTCCAGGTCTCGGACGGCGCGCTCACCGACAGTGAAGACGTGACCATTACCGTAGGCAATGTCAACCGTCCGCCCACAGCAGTCATCAGCTTCGATGCAATCGAAGGGATTGCCCCGTTTACCGTAAACCTGAGCGGAGCATCCTCCACAGATCCGGACAATG
>CAZGEP010000151.1:0-11561 GCA_964524955.1 uncultured Planctomycetota bacterium
CGCGCAAGCAAGCTTGCACGGCTCCAGAACCTTCCGCTCAACTCGGACGTTATGTGCAAGGAGAATGTAAATGGAGCAGGTGACACGAGCTGATGTACGGCAAACAGCGTGGGTAGTTATGATTGTGTTGTTGCTGTTTACTTCTTTACAGGGAGGGAGTGCCATGGGTGGCGAACAAATCGCAAAAATCATTTCCACACAGGTCATCTGCAAACAGCCCGGACGATATATTGGCTGGCCCACAATTACGAAGATCCACACGGGTGATATTCTGGTCGTGTTCTCTGGGGATCGGGATGCGCATGTTTGCCCTTGGGGTAAGACACAACTGGTCCGAAGCCGGGACGATGGCAAGACCTGGACTCCGCCCGTCACGGTCAACAACACGCCTCTCGACGACCGGGACGCCGGCATCATCGAGACGAAGAAAGGGACACTTCTTGTGAGTTGGTTCACGTCCTTGGCATTTGATAATCCCAGACAGGTTAATTGGCAGAAACTCCCTCAGTCCATGCTTCAGGCCTGGAAGCAGCACACAGAAAAACTGGGGGCAGAGACTCGAAAACAGTATCTGGGAAACTGGGTCCGGCGTTCAACCGACGGAGGCCGCACCTGGGGGGGGAACATTAACAGCATCGTTACAGCACCTCACGGTGCTATCGAGCTTTCTGGAGGAAAGCTTCTCTATGTGGGCAAGAACCGACTGGTCGGAGACGCGAATCTCCCCCTGCCGCCTGAAAAGAAACTTCTTGCCGCAGCCGTTTCGGAGGACGACGGTGAAAGCTGGAAAATCGCGGGATACATTCCCGTACCGAAAGACGCCCAATCGGGTGCGAAGGAGTTTCATGAACCGCACGCTGTCGAAATAGCACCCGGGAAAATCGTGGCCATGTTCCGCTATCATGGCCAGCCTTCACAATATTATCTCTGGCAGACAGAAAGCAGCGATGGAGGTAAGAACTGGACGACGCTTCATCCGACTGGAATATGGGGGTACCCTCCCCATCTTCTCAGGCTGAAGGATGGCAGAATTCTGGTCAGTTATGGCAGACGAAAACCCCCTTATGGTGAGCGGGCTTGCATCAGTCGTGACAACGGAACAACCTGGGACATCAAGAATGAGATCACGCTCTCAAGTGCGCCCAATAGCGACCTGGGATATCCAGCATCCGTCCAACTCGAAGACGGGTCGATCATGACGGTTTATTACCAGCAGGAAAAAGCGGGAGAGAAGACCTGCCTAATGACGACGCACTGGCAACTCAGTGAATGAGGCCTGTCGAGCGTCTCTGTCCGAATACAAAAAAAACCACACATAACAAGCCGAATGCAGGCGACGCTTGACAGCGCGCCTGATCCGCAACGTTCGGCAAGAGAGGACATAAGATGGCAGACGCATCGTATTCGAGGTTTGAGAAGAACGAATTGATCCTCCGCGATGAACTCGCCGTTGATCGGACGCTCCTCGCGAATGAGAGGACGCTGTTGGCGTATCTTCGCTCTGCCGTTGCTCTCATGATCGCTGGTGTCTCCATCATGCATTTCGCGCAGCATGGCTGGTTCTGGACAGTCGGCGCCATCTGCATTCCGATCGGCATCGTGACAGGTGGGGTCGGCATTGTCCGGTTCCGCAAGATGAACACGGCAATCGGTGTCGTCAGAAATCGCAAAAGATCATGTGCCGAACCAAGCCTCGGAGCGCCTCAAGGCTGACGTTCGGCAAAGCAGTAATGAACCAGAAACGAGGTGAAGCAATGCCATCAATATCAATGTTCTACGGTTTGATTATCTACATGTATTTCATGGACAATAAGCAACACAAAATGCCTCATATCCATGTCAAATACCAAGATGAAGAAGTGATCGTTCAAATTCCGGACGGTACCGTGCTTGAAGGGAATATTCCAAATGCAAAAATGAAATTGCTACATGCCTGGATTGAGTTGCACAAAGAAGAGCTTATTGCAGATTGGGATCTTGCTGTTTCTGGCGAGCAACCGTACAAGATAGACCCATTGAGGTAAAGATCATGAACCCAAGGGTTAAATATGTCTCGGCGACATCCGACTATAAATTGAAAATCCTATTTAGTAATGGCGAGGAGGGGATCTACGATTGCTCGCATTTGCTTGATTTTGGGGTGTTCAGAGAATTGAAAGACTCGAACTATTTCAAACAAGCGAAAGCGTGGGACGGTACGGTCGTGTGGCCGCATGAGCAAGACATTTGCCCTGACACACTTTACCTGGATTCAATTAAAAATGCCGAACAACAGCATGCAGCGGACGGCGCTGCGCGCCGCCACTGATGCTGGGCGTTCCCCTACAAGAAAGGATAACTGAACGATGCCTAACCTGATCGGCCAACTGCTCCCTCTAATCGGCATTCTTGTCCTGCTGGCTATCGTCGTGGGTGTGATCAACATGCTCACTGCTGGACGACGTACATCAAAGGGCTATCCGTACGAGAAGGAAGATTCCCTTTTCTCACCCGCCGAGCGTTCCTTCCTTGGGGTGCTTGACCAAGCCGTCGGAGAGAGCTATCGCATTCTCGGCAAGGTCAGACTCGCTGACGTGATCCGTGTTAAGCGCGGCATGAGCCGCGCCGCGTGGCAATCTGCATTCAACCCGATCCAGAGCAAGCATCTCGACTTCGTCGCCTGCGACCCGAACGACCTTACCATTCAGTTCGTCGTCGAACTCGACGACAAGAGCCATGCCAAAGCAAAGCGACAGACACGGGACGAGTTCGTGAATCAAGCACTCGCGGCAGCGGGGGTCCCGCTTTTCCGGTTCCCGGCAAAACGAGCCTATTCTGTGCAGGACATCCAGAGCCAAATATTTCAGCAAAAAGATTGAGAATGAGCGAGAGGCGAACAACGGGTTGCACTTTATCGCACGTACCGCGCGAAAAGTGAACCCAAGCGTTGAAGGAGCGCTGCGCGCTCCTTCAACGTCCGAGTTGAGTAAACTCGCCCAATTTGTTTCCGGGCGCGCTGATTCGCGCCCTTCAACAAATCGTTCGAGCGGAAAGAACCTGTCCCCGCGCAAGCAAGCTTGCACGGCTCCAGAACCTTCCGCTCAACTCGGACGTTATACCTAATGGAAGAAATCATATGATTGAGAAAAATATTGACATAACAATCCCTTTGCTTTGGGGTGAGGAACATTTTGTCAAAAACCAATGGGGCTCAATAAATTTTCTGGTAGGGCCTAATGGCACAGGAAAATCATTATTAGCTGAACAAATTAAAACAAAATTTAATAACGATGGTTTTCTAACAAGATATTTGAATGCTGAAAGACTAGTAGGACTTGAGAAACAGGAAGAAGGACGTTTTGGCGGTGGAAGGTTGCAACGTGGCTTCGACATAACTTATTTTGAAGATTACAAAACTAGAGCTGAGAACACAGGGTTATCCTCTTCGGCAATTATCATTCTAAAACAACGGCTTGATATTAGGATAAAAATAGAAGCTTTACTCTCAGACATATTTGGAAAAACAATTCGATTAGTTGAGGAAGGTGGATTTTTAAAACCTAAAATGCAAAATATTAATGCTGGAGAGGAATACAACTTAAGTGATAGTGAATGCCACGGTCTAAAAGAATTAATTACATTGCTTACATTCCTATATGATCCATCGAAAAATTGTATAATTTTTGATGAACCAGAATTGCATCTTCACCCTCAATTCCAATCCTTCCTTCTTCAAGAAATACGAAAGGTTGCAGGGAACCCATTAGAAGATAATAGCAAAAAGATGTTCTTTATTATTACTCATTCACCATATTTTATTGATTTAAAGTCTTTAGATGACTTGAGTAGCATCTTAGTTTGTCACTTTGATGAAGTTCCAACTTACGTTGACGAATTAGGGGAAGAGGATCAATATATTCTGAAAAAGTTCCTGCCCAGGTTTAACACTCACCACAAACAATTTTTCTTTTCACCTAATCCTGTTTTCGTTGAAGGCTATACAGACCAGCAGATAATCTCAATATTGTTCGAAAAATTAGGAATTAATATTGGGGCTTCGGGTTCATGTATAATTGATGTTGGAGGCAAAGACGAATTAGGTGTTTTTTATAAATTATGCAAATCGTTAAAAATCAATTGTAGAATAATTGCCGACATAGATTCAATTTTTAGAGGAAGGCTAAGACGGGTTATCTGTGAAGATCAACGTTCACAAACTTATATTCAAGAACAAGGAATTGGGGTAAACCTTTCTAACGAAATTGGCGATTTGGAGACATATTTAAGCTCTATAGCTGATTACATTTCAGGACAAGAAATGACATCAGCTCATTTAGTTTCATTAAAAGATAAAATCGATTCCTTTACACCTGAAGAAGAACATGCAAGAAGAGTTTCCACTCTTCTTGCATGTTCTAAATATACCGATGATATAAGAGCAGTTTTAGACGCTGGTAATGTGGATAAACTGAATTTGATTGTTGGTAGGATTTTACAGCTCTTTAATGCATTTAAATCTTGTGATACCTTCGTTTTTCCCATTGGGGAAATTGAACACTACTATACTCAAACAGAAATAGATTATCTGAACATCACAAGCAAAGATACCTGTTTTCATACAGAGAGAGATTACCTTCTTCAAGTTGAACATAAGGAAGAAATAGAGGCAAATTATACTGATTTGGCTACAATTCTAAAAGAAGCAGTACCGATTATTGAAATCGAAATTCTTAAACATGTAAAATTTGAGATATTTGAATGGATTCATAAGGTCCAAACCGGGATAGCAAAAGGAGAAATAAATAACGCAGACGATTTAGTTCGAAATGCAAAAGTTAATTACCAATTATATAACCAAATTTTAGAATTACAGAATTTAACAATTCAACAAAACAAAACTTTTGAATGTGTCATTACAATTAAAGAGACAATTGCAGAACTTCCTATTGAAGTTCAGTTTGATCAATTAACAAACGCTCATAATTTTAAAATATGAAAATGGTTATAACAAATCACTGCACTGGATTTTTATTCCGCTGCGCTCCATAAAAACCAGTGAGTTCTAACGTTGAAGGAGCGCTGCGCGCTCCTTCAACGTCCGAGTTGAGTAAACTCGCCCAATTTGTTTCCGGGCGCGCTGATTCGCGCCCTTCAACAAATCGTTCGAGCGGAAAGAACCTGTCCCCGCGCAAGCAAGCTTGCACGGCTCCAGAACCTTCCGCTCAACTCGGACGTTAGGAGAACACAACATGAAAAAGACAGTTACGTTTCTGATTATCACTTTATTCACAGGATTCGCCTCCGGTGCCGAGAAACCAGAATACAAAAGCACCATTGACTATATCCAAAAGACTGGTCGGTTATGGGGTATTGCAGAGGTCAAGAAAAACGACGACAGCTCTATCACTCTGATTGATGCAGAGTCGGGATACGGATCTGGGTTAATGATGTCGCTTTCCAAGGTTCAAAAATCCGCAACTATAGAAGTTGGTGGATCATGTTCTCTGAGTGATGGTCATCATGCCTTTATCGAATACAAATTCAAGAAAATGCAAAATGACAAGATAACGTTCTTCGTTACAGACACATTTGATGCAAGAAGTTTCGGCGATGGCATCAAGAAAGAAACCAAAGCGATAACTATTAGTCCTTACAAGAAAGAAAAGAAAGCCCAACAAGAGAAGTTCGTGGCCGTCAACCTTCGTCATTCTGGTGGATGGGAGATTCAAATCAGCAGTGATGGCGGCGGGTCTTATGGTCTTGGAACAATCCCCGCACGTGTCGCTTTTGAGAAGGGAACTTTTGTATTCGCGGATGTCATTGCTGATATCAAGAAGGCATCATCTCGCGCGCCGAAGATTGCGGAAGGCCCATACATGGCTGTATCGTATTGGAAGAAAGGACAAGCTTCTGCCGAAGAACATAATATTTCCGTGGACAAGGTCTTATTTGAAACACTATTCAAGCTCGCAAAGGCGAATGCGATTGTCCCAAAGAATGAGCTTGCAAAGTCAGAGCATGAGAAAGTTGAGGCATTCTGGAAAAAGCATCCACCAATTACTCCTAACAAGCCGGATGCAGACGACGGCAAATAGCCGCGCCTGATCCGCAGCGTTGAAGGAGCGCTGCGCGCTCCTTCAACGTCCGAGTTGAGTAAACTCGCCCAATTTGTTTCCGGGCGCGCTGATTCGCGCCCTTCAACAAATCGTTCGAGCGGAAAGAACCTGTCCCCGCGCAAGCAAGCTTGCACGGCTCCAGAACCTTCCGCTCAACTCGGACGTTGGCTGAAAGAGGGATTTAAAACAGATGACAATTGTTTCAGCGGCCATACTCTTGTTCGTGGTCATGGACCCGTTCGGTAACATTCCATTCTTCCTTAGTGTGCTTGATGCTGTCCCAGTGGAGAGACGGCGAAAGGTGGTCGCGCGAGAGCTGTTGATAGCCCTGATCATCCTTGCTGCATTTCTCTTTGCAGGTCCCTGCTTGCTGGCTGCGCTCCAGATTTCTCAGCCATCCTTTCAAATCGCGGGCGGCATCATTCTATTCTTGATCGCGGTCAAGATGGTTTTTGGTGGGGCCGGACAAATGTTCAAGGATACGCCTGACGGAGAGCCCTTTATCGTACCGCTTGCCGTGCCTTACGTCGCCGGACCATCCGCGACCGCGACAGTTCTTCTTCTTGCGGCACAGGAACCGGGCCGGTGGCCAACATGGCTATTGGCGATTCTTCTGGCGTGGATGGCCGCATCGGCCATCCTCTTGTCGTCAACGAAACTAGCTTTCCTTCTTGGCAAACGAGGGCTGTGTGCACTCGAACGTCTGATGGGGCTCATCCTGACAGCGGTTGCCGTTGAAATGTTTCTGGGAGGACTTCGTGCCTTTCTCGGTTCACAAGTTTAGGAGCACAGCCAACAAACTCCTGCAGGCGACGTCCTAAAGGTCGCGCCTGAGGAGTGACGTTGAAGGAGCGCTGCGCGCTCCTTCAACGTCCGAGTTGAGTAAACTCGCCCAATTTGTTTCCGGGCGCGCTGATTCGCGCCCTTCAACAAATCGTTCGAGCGGAAAGAACCTGTCCCCGCGCAAGCAAGCTTGCACGGCTCCAGAACCTTCCGCTCAACTCGGACGTTCGGCAGTGATACAAGTCATGAGGAGTTCTGAATGACACCACAAGAGCGCGTCACGCGAGCCATACACTTTAACGGACCGGACCGTGTTCCACACTATCTGCCGGATGGCGGGGAGAACGATATTTTATGGTTGTGGATTCCCAAACTGCCGCCTCGGCAGGAATGGACCAATGTGGGGGATAACGACATAATGGTAGACTGCTGGGGCACGAAGTACCAGCGCGTTGCGGGTGGTCGGATTGGCCGTGGCGAAGTGCTCGAGCCAATTTTGCCTGACATTTCCAAACATGTGGATTATCAGTTTCCTGACCTGCTACAGTCCGCTTTATTCGAGCACGCAAAGACACGAATTGCGGAGAATACGGCTTCGGAAAATCCGAAATATGTTTTGGCAGTGATGCCGTTTAGTTCGCTAAACGAGGGGACACATAATCTCATGGGTATAGAGAATATGTTCCTTGCGTACTATGAGAATCCTGATGATTTGAAATCGTTTATTGGGCGGTTGGCCGAGAAACAGGCTGCATCTATCCGATTGCTGGCCGAAATAGGGTGTGATGGTGTGATGGGATACGATGACTGGGGACTACAGGACCGCCTCATGGTCGGCACTAACCTGATTGAAGATTTCTTTATGCCGCATTACCGCACAAACTGGGGTCTGGCCCATGAGCTTGGTTTGGATGTCTGGCTGCATTCCTGCGGACATATCATCGAGGTACTGCCGATGCTGATTGATGGTGGGCTTACGGTGATCCAGCAGGACCAACAGGAGAACATGGGGTTGGAAGTTCTGAGCGAGAAATTCGGAGGCAAGGTGGCGTTCTGGTGTCCGGTGGACATCCAGAACACGATGGTTCATGGAACGCCGGATGCCGTCCGCGCCTATGCGAAGCGCATGATCGAGACGCTCGGCTCGCACAACGGCGGGTTTGTCAGCATGGCCTATTCGACTCCCGATGACGTGGAGCATTCGCTGGAGAATATGGCGGCTATGTGCGAGGCGTTCAGGGCTTGCGGTATCTACACGAATACATATGCCGAACAACTTAAGGATTGGTAGAGACTCGTCCGCAGTTCAGGACGGGTCTCTACCAATCCCTGGTTCATGAAGTCCTTCGCGGCTTGAAACCTCGCAACCATATTATATAGGGAAATGCTTCGCCCGACTCCTTCCCCGGAGCCAAACGCAAGTCACTTGTCAGTCAGCAGACATCTTTTTTACCCAAAATCACCCTACACCTCCAGCCCCTTCCCTTTGTGCAGGAAATTTCAAAACAGGTATTGTGTGTGCTGGATCGCGGCATCACATTTTCACGCAGCTCTCCCTGAAAAAGTTCAGCATCATTGATGGCGCTTTACGTCAACGGTTCCCCGTTTTTTTAAGAACGTGCTTTCACATCATTTCCGGACTGCACCTCGGCGGCGGAATAAACCGCAGCCACTTCATTACGCTTCTGCATTCAGGACAGCACAGACGTTTGATTTTCCTGGGTGCCGGTACCACCGGGAGTATCTCCCGGATTATTTCATACAATACGCAGATCATCTCCCGTATGGTTTCCAGCGACACACTGAAGTTCGGTGAAAGAAACCCGTAGTGACGGATCTTCATGAAACCAGAGGGCAGCACATGCTGAAGATATCTGCGGATAAATTCAATCACATCCATCGTAAACGTCTTTCTGCCGTTGCGGCCGGACCTCTTCCCCCTGATGGTAATCTGAGTTCCGTCGTATGATTGAATCCGTCCATCGGATACAGCCACCCGGAACACGTATGCCCCGAGGTATTTCATGATATGCCTGCCGTCTCCGACTTGTTTGCAGTGCACCACCCAGTCTTTGCTCCACACATCTTCAGGCACCTGATCCTGGATTCCGGCACACGATAAAGCGGCTTTCATCTTGCCTCGGAAAAGCCTGGAGAGCGGCTTGACATGAACCAGGCATTTGCCTTTGGGGGAGGTCCAGGAGCTGCGGTCTTTACAAAGTCCGCCTGCGGGGATGACAATGTGAATGTGAGGATGATAATGAAGCGAACTCGTCCAGGTATGCAGCACGCTGAAAAAACCGCTGTCCTCGCAGCCTGTAAATCGTGTGTCTGCCATAAGCGTGCGCAGGCTTTCGGCCGAGCAGTCAAAAAGCGCTTTGTACACTGCACGCTGATTTGAACGCGCCAAAGCTCGCAGTTCCTGCGGCACGGTAAATGTCGCAAGATAATAGCCTGTGGGAAGCAGCTTGAGCTGCTGGTCATGAACCCAGCGGGCTGCCTTTTCATTCTGGCAGGCCGGACAGTGCCGGTTGCCGCAGAATGAGTTGGCCAGCACCTGTTCATCGCAGTCCGGACAGGAGAAAACATGCTGGCCGCATTCTCCGCTTCGGCAGTCACAGATCGCCTGAATGACTTTGCGGTGGGCTGCTGGAATTTTATCTCCAAAACGTTTCAGGTATGCCTGTGCGTGCTCACGGAATATCTGCTGGATTTTATTCATGGCTCACCCCCCGGACCAGTTGATTCAAGCGGGAGCAGGACTCTTCCTTGCCCGCTGTGGTCAGGTGAAGGTAGACCATGGTGCTGGCCAGTGTCTGGTGGCCAAGATAGTCCTGGACATGGCGTACCGGAACGCCGGCTTCGATCAGGTGAGTCGCGTAGCTGTGCCGGAAGGTGTGCGGGTGGATGTGTTTGGTAAATCCCAGGCGTTTGACTGTTCGCCGGAGTGCTCCCTGAACCGTGGTTTGAGAGACCGGGTTCTGAGCCGAATGCCCCTGTTTTCCGTTTCGCCCTTTTCCCGGAAAGAGCCATTTCGGGTTTCGGTGGGTCTTCCAATACGCCCGAAGGCTTTGGAGCGTGCTTTCGGGAAGCGGGATGATCCTGTCCCTGGCTCCTTTACCGTGGTGAACGTGCACCTGCATTCGATCGGAGTTAATGTCTGAAACCTGAAGAAATATCGCTTCATTGAGGCGAAGTCCAAATGAGTAAAGTGCCTGGTAAAAGGTTTGATTCTGCCCTTCGGGAAGTGCGCTGATAATCCGACGGACCTCATCCACGGACAGTACTGTGGGAAGCGTATGGTCTCTCTGGAATTTAACTTCGCTTAAGACCGGCCAGTTGCGTTTGATTACATATGTGTAGAAGTGTTTTACCCCGCTGTAGGAAATGCGAAGTGTCGCGCTGCTCCACTTGAATTGCTCTTTACAGGACAGCCAGTATTCCCGCAGTTCTTCTTCGGTAATTTCCTCCAGGGGTTTGTGGCAGTAATTCTGTAATTGACGGAGTGCCCGGGTATAGGACTGAATACTGCGCTGGGCGTACCCTTTTAACTTGAGTTCTTCTTCGTACCGTTTATAATAATCCACGATAGTATACTCCTGTTTTGTACTGGTGACCTAAGGTAGCGAACCCTTATAAGGCGGCCACGCAGAACGTGAGTATACTATCACTTTAACCGTAAATCAAGGAAACTCTGCCGCGAAGCGGCTTACTTGAACAAAGGTTTCAACCGGACGTGGGGTAAGCTCCGGGCCGGCAAAGCCGGGTTGGCACAGTGGCCGCGTTGGTTAACCCAAACGTTCGCTATGAAGAAAGGAGATTGCATAGAGCAAAATCGAAAACAGAAGGCCTATTCACGAGAGCAGACTATCTGCGCTGTTTTAAAACAATACTAAAGGAGGTTGTCAATGCCATGTGACAAAATGAAAGTGATCGAGGACACAGAATCGGTCATAACAGGAAACGAACCGAAACAGGAGAAGAAGATGAGTACAACTTTAGTCATGCGACGAATGCCGGAATTTAAAATGGAAGCCTTTGATGCCGCCACAGGTCATTATACCGAAGTGTCCAGCGAGCAACTCAAAGGTAAGTGGGCGGTGGTATGCTTCTACCCGGCTGATTTCACCTTCGTATGTCCCACAGAAATAGCCGCGATGAATGCGAATCTCGATAAGTTGAACGAGCTCGGTGTTTCTGTGGTGCCCGTTTCGGGCGACACCAAATTCAGTCACAAGCGCTTTGTTGAGACGGAGCCCCTGCTGAAGAATCTAAAACTCACGATGGGAGCGGACACTACTGGCGATGTCGCGCGCAAATTCGGCGTATGGGTCGAGCAGGAAGGCATCGCCCTTCGCGGCCGTTTTATTATCAATCCTGACGGCATTGTCGTAGCCGAAGAAACCGTGGCTGATTCAGTTGGCCGTAATGTTGGAGAACTGATCCGTCAACTTGAAGCCTGGCAGCACGCCTACAAGACCGGCGAAGTCTGCCCCGCGGGTTGGCGCAAGGGGAAGAAAACACTTCCGGTGAACACCGATGTGGAAAAGATGACTGGCCACGTTGGAGACTACATCACGCTAGAGGAGATTCTTTCCTAACGAGTGTTCCTATAGAGACGAAGAGCGAACAACTTAAGGATTGGTAGAGACTCGTCCGCAGTTCAGGACGGGTCACTACCAA
>CAZGEP010000152.1:0-11550 GCA_964524955.1 uncultured Planctomycetota bacterium
GAAAGAGATTGATATGGACAGGTTTATTAACGACCTGAAATTTTCGCGAAAAACAACCTGTGAAGACGTTCCTTCCTGGTTATATAATTCCGTTCGCATTGGACAAACTGTCAACTAGATATTTATCAGTGTAGAAGAAGGCGCGAAACGGTTGGGAACTGTTGATTCGCAGCGTGTTTGGGGTGTGATGCTCTGGAAAATAGACAATTTTCTATATGGAATTGTATTTCTGGTTGGATTTGCAGGGATGTTAACACCGCTTTTAGCAGGAAAGAAAAAGCAGCAGGCGTTAAACACTGCAACGTAAGACAAGGAGGTTGTGATGGATCAATCTGAACTCGGATCAGACTCGTCGACTTATGCATGAAGCCTGTTATATTGTTAAAATAGAAAACAGAGTTTGCAACGAAGATTGTAAATGTCAATACGCATTGAGAAAAAAACTATCAATGGGGCTGTGCGTCTGTGTTATCGTCTTCTGCCCATGATTCGCAGGATTCGGATGAAGAGGTTTATGATGTCGATGCACAGGGCAGCAGCGCTGTCTACGGCGTTGTCAACCGTGGGGGGGGGGTGTTGTTTGCCCTGCCCCAGTCATAGCCGATGTAGCCGCAGAAGATGAGTGCTGCAATCCAGTCCAGTGCATGATGATGGATGCCGAAGATGAAAACTTCCACCACTTCTACAATGATAACAAATTGAAATAGTCCCGGCAGATATACCGGGACTATTTTTTATATGGCTGATGAGAAGTGTTTTTGTTTTTACTTTTTCTTGCATGTCAGAACGACTTCGCTGATAATTTTGATGGGCCAGCTTGTGTCTTGAGATCCCTGGCCTTTGATTTCAATCTTACCGGCAAGCTTTTGTTCCAGATTTGAGCTTGTGGTTAATCCGGTGTTTCGGTTGACTTCCATGGTTCCAGTTTGAACCCCTTGAATGTTATACTTCATCGTCATATTGCCCATTTTCAATCCTTCAGCACTCCGATTTGGACTGATGGTTGACCGAATATCAATGAACGCAGTATCGCCCTGAAAATTTTTCAGGGTATAGGCGCTTTCGATATTCATGGGAAATCCTCCGGTCAGCGAAATGCTGTTTGTCCATTTATCTCCAGGCCCTACGGGCTTTTCAGGATACTGGAGAAACAAGTTTTCCATCTGGTTTTTGAGCGCTTCATCACTGAACTGTTTTTTCATTGTTTTTTCCGTCATCTTTCGAGCAGCTTCAGTCGGGAATTCCATTTCCTTGAGTATCTTATCCATCATCTTATCCACTCCGGTTACATCAACAACTTTGCCTTTTTCGCTCATTTTAATGATAAAACTCTGATTGATCAGGCCGGCGAATCCTTTGGCCATGGGGTGGACTTTTTTTGACGGTTTGCTCGAATCATATTCAATCTTGCCCATGGGGCCATTCTGAAAAAAGGACGCATGAGTGTACGTGTTTTTTATAATATAGTTTTTCTCTTTGTCAATGTCCTGTACCAGCAGCTCATATTTAAATCCCATGGACTGCTGCATTTCATGCTTTTGTCCCTGTATGGTCTGGGAAATGTCCTGATCGGTTGTGAAATCAAATATATAACAGACTCCTTTCTCAAGCTTAAGCTTGAGCGGTGCTTTGTCAGCCGCATCAGCGGATGTGCAGATGCATGCAAATGATATTGTTGCCGTAAGGATAAAACCAAGAATTGATCGTACCATTTTCATTTTATTCTCCATGTAAAAAAATCAATACTGTAATTTATTGAGTAGATCCGAGATGTGTTTTCCGTAATTATCACAATCGCGGATGCATTTATCATCGACACGTTCCACGGATACCGGACCGTAGTGATCGCCGTGATGCATGCCCTGAATGATCATGCCGTGAATAAGAAGACCATGGATTATATCCATGACCGTGGTCTCATTTCCGCCGGCAATATTGGCGGATGAGGAGAATGCGCCGCCGACTTTGTTTTCGAGTTTTCCGTGAAGAGATACGCTGCGGTCCAGCAGATGTTTGACTTCTGCGGCCATGCTGCCGTAATATACAGAGGATCCCAGTATAATGGCGTCATACTCCAGCAGGGAATTGACCTCGATATCCGTCACGCTTTTGACCTCCGGCTGATTTCCGTGATTCTGGATGGATTTGCCGATATTTTCCGCCATGCTTTTTGTATGGCCGCCTTTTGAAAAATAACCGATAAGTACTTTTGCCATTGGCTGACTCCTGAAAGAAAGTTTATTTTGAAAGAACAACCGAGCGGCTTTTTTTGTGACTCAGACGCTGATTGATTGATCTCAGATAATCGTAATCCGCAGGGGCAGCGAGAAACGTTCCGATATCCACCTGATGCGTTACAATCAATTGATTGCCGCTTTGTTCAATATCGGAACGAATCCATCCTTTCCCCCCGGGCTGCATCCATACAAACGCTTGTGGGACCAGGATTGCATTTGTCCACTCTGACGGTGTTGTAACAGTTGTCTTAATGCTTCTTTGGATTCGGTTTTTGTGAAAATACGGCCAGCCTCGGTGAGCTTCGTCCGTGCTGAACAGCTTGACCGGAGTCTCCGGAAGTTCAAAGTAGAGAAATTTTCCGTCCTGAACTGCAAATCTCGGTACGGAAATGGTGAATGTTTCCACGGCAGGATACTCTGTTGTAACCGTCCATTCTTTGACTGGAACCGCAGCCTGGCTGATACGGCTGAGCAGGCTCTGGAAATGACGTTTCTTCTTTTCAGGGGTCAGTTCTTTCCATTGCCGATGGAGTGAACTGTAGGCGGTTCCATAACACGTTCGGGTGTAGTGGATCTCCGCGTCTCCGTTCTTCTGAATCGCAATATTGTACGAAACATGCAATGCCGATTTCTTGTCATCAGTTGTCTGTATGCGGAACGGTTCCGAGTCTGTGTCTTTCAGAGACACGGCTGTGCAGTTGTTGTAGTGGGTTACACCCAGTTGTGCGTATTCTCCGGTATCACCAAGGTAAATCCATTCGCCGTTGATTTGGACTCGTGCGAGCAGGCGGGTGAATGCCATGGTATAGTGAGGTGTCTGTATGACGGTGGCGGCCATGTCATCGGTCAGAGGACCGGATGCTGTAATCAGCAGCGGCTCGGGTTTGAACCCGGCTGCCGTGAGCATGGAGATCAGCAGAAGGGTTTTATCTTTCGGGTTTCCATAGGCATCTTCGAGTACCGTATCTGCGGCTGTGAATTCTTCAATGGGGAGTTCGGTAAGTGCCGGCCCGGCTGTTTTGACGGATTTCATCACAAAATCCCGGATTGCAATCAGCTTTTCTCTGTCGGTTTTCAACCCCTTGACAAGTGCGCGGGATTCGTTACGTACCTCACGGTTGCGTGCAGCGGCCTTTTTCAGGGCTCGGGCTGCTGTGCGGCGATGCTGGCTCCAGGTGCCGGAGGAGACAAAAACAGTCGGAATTGTCATCCATCGCGGCGGTGTGCGGGGTTCTCCCTTGATACGCGGTTGATTGTGAACTTCCCAGACACGGGTTGTGATACCGTCTTTCGTAGTGGTCTGGCGAAAATCCTTCATACCGCAAGTTTCATGGATTTTTAATTCCAGAGATGAGGGGTGTCGGATAAACAGGCGCTTTCGGACCAGGGGTTCGTCATCACGAAAAGTCCGGCACACGCAGAAAAAAGGCTGGCGGGTGTGGGTGAGTTCGTATGCATATTCAATGGTGCTTCCGATTTCCACGTTGGGAAGGTTGATTACCTGGGTCACGCTTTTGGGATATCGGGGGGCCCGGGAAACCCAGCCCGCATCCATGGTGTTGATTTCCTGTTCATTGACATTGTGAACTGTACCGTCTTTATCGGTGACCTGTGCCCGGAGGAGTTTGAAAGCTGTCTGTTTCTGATTGTAATTCAGCTTGAGTTCCGAGTACCATTTTTTGCCGAGAAAGGTGAGAATCGTGAATTTTTTCGTTACGGTTTCCTTCCAGGAATTCGAATCTATAATTTCAATCTCGGATGTGTCCTGATGAATTACAGCGTCCGCGTCTTTTGTCAGGCTCTCTTCCAACGCGACCGCGGATCCGGCAGGGGACTGAAATATGGCGTTTTTTCTGGACGCATATTCAATGTCTTTAATGATCTGTTTGAGCTGTTTGTATTCATCCGGTGAAAACTCAATCGCATCAAGAACAAACTCACCGTCCACAGTCAATGTCTTTTTATCCATGCGGAATTTCCGCGAAAACCGGACGCCGGCACGGTTGATGCTTTTAATTTGGGGAAGGGATATCGGTGTGGTTGTGAAACCGCTCAAATCCAGATTGATTTTTTCTTTTACGCCGCAGGCGTAACCGGTCTTGAACGGATAGTTGCGTTCGGCCAGACTGGTGTTTCTGAGAATAAAATTGACCATACCTACACGGGTACCAGCAAGGGGCGGTTCAACTACTGTATATTTTTCACCTGTCATGATTTGGGCAGGACCGCTGAAATGCATGGTAACGCGCAGCGGCTTGTCCATTTCCATGAGCTTGAGGGGGATAATCTCTATGGAGTCCACTTCAGCGCCAGGAACCATGTTGCGGGCGATTCGCTCAAAGAGCCTTCTTTTCTTTTCTGGATTGCTGTGCAGCAGGTACCTTCTGTAAGCGTTGTCGTTGATCCCGTTGAAGGAGAAGACGGTCTGGGCCGTAAGGTTCCCTGCTGAGTCCAGGGATGCCCGGGTTTTAATATCCATCATATTCTCAGAAGCGGGTTTGACAGTAGACAACTGGAGCGGCATTCCTTTGGGCAGCGCGATAAGGTAGTTGCAGTCAGACAGAAAAGAAGGAGTCAGATCCTTGGCAGACTCACTGGTTGCGTCAATTATGCTAAAGGTCTTTTTATCAGTTTTGACTGCTGTGACTGCATGGTTGAAGTAGGGGAGAGGGACTTCTTCATCCATTTTGGACCCAACCCGGATCAGTACCGGGTATGCCTCGATCCCGGCCAGGGAGAGCATGCAGGCAAGCAGCGCGGCCTTGTCTCTGCAGACGCCATATTTCTTTTCAAATGTAAGATTGACATCATGCGGTTCGTATCCGGGTGCCGTGTCTTCCAGGGTCAGCCCCATGTACCGGATGTTTTGCGCCACATAATAGAAAATACTACGAATTTTGGCGTCCGTTGATTCTGCTCCCTTGGTCAGCTCCTTAACTTTTTCTTTCATTGCGGGTGTGACTTTTTCCAGATGCGGTTTGCACAGGCTGTAATACCATCGGCTGACGTCTTCCCAGGACGGAATGGTTGAGACGAGAATCCGGGTCACCACGGTGTGCAGGGGAGGCATTTGGGGTTCGCGGAACATCCGCTTCATTTCATGGAGTTCCCATTGGTATGTTATGGTGTCGCCTTTTTTTTCGGATGTAAATTTGACGTGGTTCTTGTTTTTTCCCTTTACAGATATTTTTTTAAGAGGCCGTGATACCGGGCCGGTTACTTTGTAGAGAAAGTGCTTGATCGGCAGTGTGTATTCCACAACTTGGATGTCACACCACGAATCCTTGAATCGAGGTTTGGTCACGACCCGGCGGGAGACCGTATATAGGATGTCACCCTTGCGGATACCGGGGATGTTCAGTGAATACACCTTTTGCTTGGGATTGTAAATATTCATCTGCATCTGGGCGCGGTTGATGGCAACGGATGAATTCTTATCCACGTCTATCACTATAACGTCACCGGAAGGACGAATGATCTCGGCTCGAATGTATTTGGCACTGCCAAAGCTGATATTATATCCCAGCGAAAGGGTTTTACTGGAACGCCGACCTTTTTCCGTCAGAATCTTGGAGTAGCTTTCGTCCAGGGATACAGAGGTCCCGTCTGCCTTGTATACCGCTGATATATGGTTGTCTATCAGTACGGAGTCCGAATCCGGATAGGCTTTGGTTGTGACTTCGACTGCGGTTTTAAGAACCGTAGCCCGGTCGATCATGGGAGAAACGTCTTGGGCAAAGGCCGGTTTCACAAGCAGGAGCAGAATGAATATCGCGATTATACGAGACATGTCGGTATGGGGGATGCATATTTTCAATTAAAATCTCCTGATAAAAAGGATGGTCAGGAAGGTTGCATTATAAGCGAATGGATAATCATAATCTTTTGTTTGTGTAATTCAAAGGAAAAATGGTGATTTTGCAGAACGGCAATAGAAACTTCAGCCAAACCGTAATTTTTCTATAAATCTCTTGACAGAACAGGCAGTTAGGATAGAATATTTCATTTCTTATTACTTAAGCGGTTACTACCTTCTATCTGCCTGAGTGCGTAGGAGTTATTGCCTGTTGTACTTTTTTTTATTCACGTAGGAGGATTGGGTTTGGCTATTGTCAAAATCAAGGAATTACTTGAAGGTGGAATCCATTTCGGCCACAAGGCAAGTAAATGGCATCCGGCCATGGAAAAATTTATCCACGGCAAAAAGAACAAAATTCATATCATTAATTTGAAGCACACCATCAAGGGGATTATCACAGCGCATCATTTTCTCAAGAGCGTTGTTGCGGACGGCCAGGAAGTGCTTTTTGTCGGCACCAAACGGCAGGCCCGTGAAATTATCCGCAGAGAAGCGCAGCGCTGCAAGATGCCGTATGTTGCGGACCGCTGGATCGGTGGAACGTTTACCAACTTTGATGTGATCCGTACACGCGTTGGAAAGCTCGTGGAACTGGAACAGCTTCAGGAATCTGAAGAATGGGGCCATTACAGCAAGAAGATGATTTCCTCTCTGACGCGCGAAAAGCGAAAGATTGACAGGAATCTCGGTGGAATCAGGGATATGAAAAAACTCCCCGGAGCCCTCTTTATCGTGGATCCAAAGGAAGAGCATATTGCTGTATGCGAAGCCAGAAAAGCCAGAATACCGATTGTCGGACTGCTGGACACCGATTCCAACCCGGCTGATGTAGACATTCCGATTCCGGGCAATGACGATGCCATCCGTTCCATTGACCTGGTATGCAAGAAAATGGCGGATGCCGTTGCAGAGGGCCTGAAATCCCTTGAAATGAAGGGTGTATTTAAGGATGACAGTGCTTCTGCTGCCCCCAAAGCAACCAAAGCAGCGCCTGAAAAGACCGAAGGAAACAAGGAAACGGAAAACGCGCCGGAAGTGGTAGTTAAATCCGACTAATGATTTTAGACAGGTGAGGAGATTTTTTCAAATGGCTGAGATTACAGCAAAACAGGTCAAGGAACTCAGAGACATTACCGGGATTTCCATGATGAAGTGCAAGAAAGCTCTTGTCGACACGGACGGAAATCTCGATGACGCCGTAGAACTGTTGAGAAAACAGGGCCTGAAAACCGCTGAGAAAAAGAAAGACCGTGACGTCAAAGACGGTAAAGTTTCCATCTACACAAAAGAAGGAAGAACTGCGATCGTGGAGCTGTCCTGTGAAACCGATTTTGTCGCCCGGAACGACGATTTCAATAAACTGATGGACGAGATCGGCAACACCCTGCTGGAAACCGGAACCTGTGAAGATATGAACGGCCTGGTTCTCAAAGACTCCCAGAAGGTGCTTTCCCAGGCCGTCACGGATGCGATTGCGCATATTGGTGAAAACATTGAATTTCGGCGAGCTGAGGTATTTGAGGGACCAGTGGTGGGTTCCTATCTGCATCACAACGATAAGATTGGCGTACTGGTTGAATTTGCTGGTGATGCCGAAGCTTCGGATAACGAAAACGTACAACAGCTGGCCAAAGATATTTGTCAGCATATTGCTTTTACCTCTCCTGTATGCATGAAACCGGACGAGGTCCCTGCAGAACAGATTGAGAAGGAGAAGGATATCTTCCGGGATCAGATCAAGGGAAAACCCGAGCAGATTGTTGAGAAAATTCTGGCGGGTAAACTCAATAAATATTATGAAGAGGTCTGTCTGCAGGAACAGGTTTTCATCAAGGACGACAAGAAAAAGATCAAGGATGTGGTTGCCGAGACCGCGAAGGATGCCGGTCTGGAAATCAGCCTGAACCGGTTTCTGCGCTACGAAGTAGGAAAATAGAGTATTCATGTCGTGCGAAACTCCGTCATTCAGAAGAATACTGGTTAAGATTTCCGGTGAAGCCCTTTCCGGAGAAGGGATGTCCGGTATCAGTACGGAGCCCCTTCAATACATTATTGACGAAATAAAGACCGTACTTGCCAAAGGTATAGAGACTGCAATTGTTCTTGGTGGCGGTAACATACTCCGCGGCGGAAACCTGGCCCGGACCTCTTCGATCCGACGGTTTTCAGCGGATTACATGGGTATGCTCGGAACAATTATAAACGGACTGGCCCTCAAGGAAACAATGCGAGCCGAGGGAATGCCGGTACGGCTGATGTCGTCCATCCAAATGCTGGATGTGTGTGAGTATTATACCATCGAAGCTGCCCTGGAATACCTCGCCAGGGGAGATGCTGTGATCCTTGCTGGCGGAACAGGGAGGCCCTTTTTTACAACAGACACCACGGCCGCACTTCGTTCGGTTGAACTCGGACTGGACGTATTCATTAAGGGCACCAAGGTTGACGGCGTTTACAGCGCCGATCCCGTAAAGGATAGCAATGCCGAACGGTTCGAGAAGTTGACGTTTGATCAAGCGGTTCAGGGAAATTACGGCGTTATGGACTCCACGGCCTTTGCCATGTGCAGAGACAACGGGCTGCCGGCACTGGTGATAAATTTTTTCCAAAAGGGCAGCCTGCTCAAAGCAGTGTGCGGAGAAAAAACAGGGACATTTATTGGAGGTTGATAATATGAGTGAAAAGGTGCTCAAGGAAACACGCTCGAAAATGAAGGCAGCGCTGGACCATCTGAACAAAGAAATGATGTCGCTTCATACCGGGCGACCGAGTCCTGCTCTGGTGGAGAACATTTCAGTGGATTATTACGGAACCCCAACCCCTCTCAAGCAGCTGGCTGGCATCAATGTTGCAGAAGGTAAAACCATTGTCATCAAACCATGGGACCAGAATTGTCTCAAGGATATTGAAAAAGCCATCAGTACGTCCGACCTGGGGCTGCCGCCGAATAACGACGGTAAAGTGATTCGCGTGACCGTACCGTCCCTGACCGAAGAGCGGCGCAAAGCCATTGCTGCTGAAGTATCCAAGATGGTTGAGCAGACCAAGGTGTCTCTGCGGAATATCCGGCGGGATGCGAATAAGGAAATCGATCGTGAGGAGAAAGAAAAGACGCTCACGGAAGATGACAGTCGGGACGAAAAGAAGGAAATACAGGACGTGATCAAGGATTTTGAAAAACAGTCCGACGCTGCGGGGAAGCGCAAGCAGGAAGAAATTATATCGCTGTGAGCTGAGATTCAATCGACATTTCACGCACGTCTGGAGTTACCATGCAGACCGAGGACACTCCCCGTACCGACTTTATACGGGATATTATCCGTACCGACCTTTCTAACGGAAAAAACAACGGCCGGGTGCATACCCGTTTTCCGCCCGAACCCAATGGCTATCTTCACATCGGCCATGCAAAAGCCATCTGTATCAATTTTGAAGTGGCGCGTGAGTTTTGCGGTCTGTGCAATCTGCGGTTTGATGATACCAACCCTCAACGCGAAGATGTGGAATATGAAGAATCCATTATCCGGGATATCCGCTGGCTGGGCTTTGACTGGCAGGATCGTCTCTTTTACGCGTCTGACTACTTTGAACGCTTTTACGAACTGGCAGTAGATCTGATCCAAAGGGAACGGGCCTATGTCTGCAGCCTGGGTGCGGAAAAGATGCGGGAATACCGGGGCACGGCTCAGGCAGGAAAAAGCGGTACCGGGCCCGGTAAAGACAGTCCGTATCGGAACCGGTCCGTTGAGGAAAATCTGGATCTCTTTGAACGCATGAAAAATGGAGAGTTTGACGAGGGAACGCATGTACTTCGCGCTAAGATTGATATGGCCCACCCCAATCTGAACATGCGCGATCCGGTTATTTACAGGATTATGAAGGTTCCGCATGCCCGAACCGGCGATAAATGGAACATCTATCCGATGTATGATTTTGCGCATTGCGTCTCGGATTCACTGGAGGGAATTACGCATTCGCTCTGTTCGCTGGAATTTGAAAATCATCGTCCGCTGTACGACTGGTTTCTCGAAGAGCTGGGGCTTTTCCATTCCCAGCAGATTGAGTTCGCCCGCTTAAACCTGGGGTTTACGATCATGAGCAAACGCAAGATGATTCGCCTGGTGGACGAAGACATTGTCAACGGCTGGGATGATCCCAGACTCCTGACACTGGCCGGACTGCGGCGGCGCGGATATACACCGGCTTCCATACGGAATTTCTGCATGCGAATCGGGATTTCCAAGGTGCAGAGTCGAGTGGATATGGCGCTTCTGGAGCATTCGCTGCGAGACGAGCTTAACAAAACTGCGCAACGGGCCATGGCTGTTCTCGATCCGGTCAAGCTCGTGATTGACAACTATCCTGAGGGGAAAGAGGAAATGCTGGATGCAGTGAACAATCCCGAAGACCCCGAAGCCGGAAAGCGCCAGGTTCCGTTTTCCCGTGAACTCTACATTGAGCGAGACGATTTCATGGAAGATCCGCCGAAGAAATTTTACCGTATGGCACCAGGGCGTGAAGTCCGGCTTCGTTATGCGTATTTTGTAACATGCAGTCATGTGGTCAAGGATCCGCAAAGCGGAGAAATCCTTGAGATTCATTGTGAGTATGATCCAGCCACCCGCGGGGGCGATGCACCAGACGGCAGAAAAGTCAAGGCGACAATCCACTGGGTTTCGGCCGCGCATGCCATCGAAAGTGAAGCCCGACTGTATGATCGTCTTTTTTTATGCGAAGATCCGGATGATACAGAAGACGGAAACGATTTCACCTCTAATATCAACCCAGACTCACTTCAGACAGTAACGGCTGTTGTGGAGCCGTTTCTGTCATCCCCCAAACCCTTTTCAATTTTTCAGTTTGAGCGTAAAGGGTATTTCTGTACAGACTCGGACACCACAGACACGAAACCTGTTTTCAATCGCGCCGTATCCCTGAGAGACACCTGGGCTAAATTCCAGAAGCAGCAGCAACAGCAGAAACCACAGAAGAATAAGAATAAAAAGAAGGACAGGGAATGATTATCACCAGGCAGGCGTATCCCAGGATCGGACTTATCGGAAATCCGTCAGACGGATATTTCGGACGTACCATTTCCTTTACATTCCGTAATTTTTGTGCAGAAGTTGTGCTGTATGAGTCCCCTGAACTTCACATCCTGCCGAGTGAGCGCGATCATTCTGTGTTCAGTGATATGAAACACCTGGTCGATGATGTACGGGATTTCGGGTATTATGGAGGAATTCGACTGCTCAAAGCTGCGGTCAAGATGTTTTACGAATACTGTACGTCCAATGACATTCGGCTGCCCGCTAAGAATTTCACCCTGCGCTACACCTCCAGTATTCCTCACCTGGTTGGACTTGGCGGATCCAGTGCAATTATTAAAGCCAGCGTGGACGCAATGATGGCGTTTTATGATGTACAGATCCCTGAAGAGATCTATCCGAATCT
>CAZGEP010000153.1:0-11524 GCA_964524955.1 uncultured Planctomycetota bacterium
GCTTCCCATGTTGCCCTGGATCTCACCTGTGGTTCCGATCACGTGGATGGAACGGCCGGCCCTGGAGCATCCGCCGATCATGTTGAGTGTGGCTGTGGCACCGTCTTCAAATTCAATCACAATGGACTGGTGATCCACTACATTGTTATCACACTTCCATGCGCAGCGGCCATAGGGGTTGTCGGTCTTGAGGGATTCAATCTTGTCCTCAATCGTGGGGTTTTCAATGTGTTCGATGGAGTCCCACGCGTAAAAGCTCCAGCGTTCAGGATGGTCAATGTAATGTTTACGGGCTGAATACAGACAGTCCTTTTCAATGGGACAGTCTACCAGGCAGCGGGTTCCTGCACCTTCGGGCGCTTTGTCTGCGCGGAACTGGTAGTTGCTGCCGAAGCTTGCTACACGAACCGGCTGATTTCCGCTGAGCATCCAGGAAATAATATCCAGGTCATGGCAGGATTTCTGAACCAGCATGCTGGTCTTGCACCGGTCCTTGTTGTTCCATTTACCTCTTACAAATGCAGTTCCCACGTGGTGATAGGAGACGTGCTCGGTGGCCTGGATATTGATTACATCGCCGATTTCGCCATCTGCGATCCGCTTGCGGATCGCAGCGTAAAAGGGTGCGTAGCGGAGCACATGGCAGATCGCAACCTTGCGCTTGTTTTTGACTGCGACACGGACCAGGTCCCACAGCTCATCCGCGTTTGTAGCAAAGGGCTTTTCCAGCAGCATGTCATATCCGGCTTCCAGCAGTGGAATGGAGGTGGGCACATGCTGATGATCCATAGTACCGTTGATTACAAAGTCTGCAAACTTCGGGGCTTTGGAAAGGTCTTCAGCGCTTTGAAAAATATTTTCCTGCGGGATGTCATAGAGTTCCGCGGTCTTTTTCTGACGAAGCTCCAGGGGATCCGCAACACCGACAATGGTTAACTTTTCCGGATTGTCCTTGCAGTAGTTTGCGTAGGTAATTGCGCGGTGTCCGGCGCCAACAATAACAGCTTTGAGCGGTTCAGTCTTCATGGCAGGCTCCACTTAAAAAGGTGCAGGTATCTGTAAGAAATTGATTGTATATTGCGGGAATTCAATTTCAATGATAAAAACGGTTAGAGCATCTGCCACGGTACGCAGTAAATGTCTTCTGTGATTTTTTCCAGCCGTTCTCCGGCATAAACAACAAATCCCGGGCCATGGTTGATATTGGGATAGGTTTCGCGAAAAGACCGGATACCTCGGATGTCAGCCCGACTGACCCGGGACGCGCACTTGATTTCTACTGTACGGAAGACGCCGTCGTTTTCAAGAACAAGATCCACTTCCGCACCTGCATATGTCCGCCAGTGATACATGTTCGGCGTAAATCCGGAACCGGAAGAGGAATATTTTTTGATCATCTCCATCAGTACATATGATTCAAAGAGGTGTCCCAGACCGGGGTGACCGCTCAAGGCCTGGTGACTGGAGACACGCTGAAGGTAGCAGGCAAGTCCGGAGTCGGTAATAATTCCTTTGGGTTTGCCGGAAATACGCTTGATTGTGTTTCCATGGTAGGGAGGTATTTCTATCCACTGGTATGTGCTCTTTAGAATGTTGATCCATCGCTGCGCGGTTTGCGGTGAGATGCCGAGTTCACGGCCAAGCTGGCTGAAATTGATTTCCTGTGCCGTAAGCGACGAACAGAGCATAAAAAACCTGGAAAAAAGATGGGAATCACTGACATCCGAAAGCATGCGGATATCCCGCTCCACATAGGTCCGGACGTATGACTCCAGAATATCATAAACCAGTCTGTCCTCTCTGTCGAGAAGGCAGGGATATCCACCGCGCCACAGCTCTCGATACAACAGCAGTGATGTGTCGGTCGGAGATTGAAGGTTACTGTTATGCGGCAACTCTGCCTTTCCGATCATCCAGGAAGCACCATTGTTTTGACCACTTTCAGTCTTTCCGTACTGCTCATCCAGGGACAAATTCCAAAGGTCAAGAACAATGACCCTGCCGGCAAGGCTTTCGCTTATATCTTCAAGAACCGCCATATTCTGAGAGCCGGTCAGCAGGTATTGGCCTGGACTGGAATCCCTGTCCAGACGCCGTTTAATCACAGTGAGAAGTTCAGGTGCATATTGAATTTCATCCAGGATCAGTGGAGGAGGATTTTCTTTTAAAAATAGCTCTGGATCAGACCGGGCATTTTCAATATCAATAACCGGATCAAAAACAACATGCCGGGCATCAGACGCAAAGAGGTGGCTCAGAAGCGTACTCTTCCCAGTCTGTCTCGCACCGGTCAAAAGGATGGCGGGAAAGGCTTTAAAATAGTCCTTGAGCTTTTTTTCAATCAGCCGGTTTCTATAGTTCATGCTGTATTATTATCCACGATATCACTGTTTTTCAAGGAAAAATATTTTTTTGCTATATTATTGATGATATCATGGTTAATATTCAAGGTAAATGGGGTGAGTGAAATACAGGTCTGTAACTACTAAAAAAGGTAAACAAGCACAGAGGAGGTTCGGGTTAAATTCATTCAGGCAACACCCATTCAGCCAAACCTTTCTTGTCGTCGAATAACAGGTATGAACAGTCTTTTTTCTCAGAGTAGTACCAGAACAATTTATCATGCTTTTTCTCTTCTGATAAACGGTATCCAATCAAGTCTGTAACATCAAAAATTTCCATCCCTTTTCTCAACTTTTTCCAGGTTTCTCTCCGCATGTATTGAATTTCAACAATTATATTTTTATCGGGAGTAATTCTGGAAATGTGGACCCTTGTTTTTACCCCCTGTCTGTTATACGAGGTTGTTCTAATTGTCATATCATTTCCACTTTTATACTCCAGAACCTCTGTAAAAGAACTAACATTACCCTTATCCCAATCGTGGTAATGGACACCGCTGTGAAGTTTATTCATGAAGCGGGGACCGATAAAAACATAGCATCCTGTCTGCTTAGAAACTAAGTTTCCTTTTTTGTCAAACCTGCCTATAGATCTGCTGTATTCATAATGCCATTTATGAAAGAACAGACAGAAGGTATACAGCGAAAATGCTTACAATTGATACAGAAATCAGCATTTTTCTTTTATTGATCATTTTTTCAGTCTTTTGCTTGTGAACTTTCGTTTTTTGGAGGCATATTATGCATTTGCTTACATTGTCTCTTTAAATAAACGAAAACATGTAAGAGAAGTTCAGGCTATTTTACTGTAAAGGAATTTCAGAGTTCAAAGGAAAAAAGAAACTGCAAAAGAATTGGGTCAACGGTCGCCGAAGGCATGCAGTTGATCCGCAGGCGGAAAGATACGAAACAAACGAAAAGGGAACTGCTTACAAAAGGGGTTCACGGACACTGCATGTAAACAGGTGGCCTGCCGTAAAATGTGGAATTAACTTACACCTTCTTGATTGCATTTTGAAGAATATGTATGAGTTTTTCAACGTCCTGTCTGCTTAGCTTCAAAGGGGTTACATCAGAACCGGTAATGGACTTACTGATACACTCCATGCCAATAGTAAAATCGTTACCATTTTCCAGACGGTGTACCTTTACACTCGTCCGTACAGAACCGCCAATATTTGAATCAACACTTCCGTATGTTTCTACAATACGCGCCCTGAACATCGAACCACGGAATCCGCCATATTTTATTATATGGAATAGTAAAGAGCCAAAGAACAGAATTACTATACCTGAAATAAGGAGTCCGATCCAGTCCATAATTTTCTACCTCCATAGTTTCTCACTGTTATTTAACTTCTGAACCACCCGTGTTGACTCGACTGTGTTTGTAAAGAGATCGCCTTTTTTCTATAGTGTGTTTTTTCGAAATGGTTGCGATGGAGGCAATAGCAAGGGAAATAAAACCAACTAGAAGATATGCTCCTAATATCATGTAAAGAAAATTATCTTCGGGCTGTGACGGGTAAGTCATGGACATCAATACTATGTTCGATAAAAAGGGAATACATGACACTTTCAAATACATTGAATTCGAATCCCACCACAAAATACGCTTTGCGTATTTGGGCGTAATAGGTGTCACTTTGCCGTGGTTAATCAGAATGAAATTTGTATTCTCAGGGAAGTACTTGTCAAAATCAGGCCACCCTCCCTTCATTTCCAAAACCGGATCTGTCAATTTGTATTTAATCTCATTTACCGTGATTGTAACCTGGACAGACGGAAAAAGTGTTAATCCATTTCCCTTTCCCCGGCTGCGGATTTGCGGAATCGGCCGGGTGTAAGATGGATCCGTTTTTTGAACATCTTGTTAAAGTAAAAGGGAGAATTGAATCCGCATTCCCAGGCGATTTCCTTGATGCTCTTGTCTGAATACACAAGATAGGTCTTGGCGCGTTCGAGCCGGGCATTGATCAGAAAATCAATCGGACTGATGCCGCAGTATTTTTTGAACCGCTCCATGAGCGTGGATCGGGAAAGGCCCGAAACCTCGATCAGGTCCTGAATGCTGATATTCTCCTTGAGATGCTGCGCCATGTACTTTCGAAGCGCCAGGATGTCTTCCGGCATTTTAAACCGGTCTGTAGCGCGAATGCTCAGCGCGGTCAGCTCATTGATTGCACCGCTCATGCAGTAGGCTGCCTTTTGCAGGCGAAGCTCTGGTCCGCCGGACATGATTTCCTCAATTGAGGAGAAGATGGAGCCGAGGTTTCCGTTCAGGTCGTGATAGACCGGCCCTGGTTCAATGTTCACCCCGATCAGCAGATGAATCAGACGGTCAAATGGAATGCGAAGCAGGCCTCCGCTGCTGTTCTGATAGTTAAAGAGAAAGGTATAGAAATCGCACACGTCCGGCCGGGCCGGGGCAATGCTGTGAAAGACAGGAGAGTGTGATGAGAGACTTTATCGGACTGGAAAAATATATTGATGATGATTACGCACGCCGCATTGATCACCGTTTTCATTCCAAGGGATGTCCGGTATCGCCCAAGCTTCAGGGTGCGGAAAAAGAATCCCGTGAGCTGTCCGGAAAACTCAACACACGCCAGCCGTGGATGTCGCAGACCGATCTGTGCTGGGTGGTGCTGCTCTGTAAATGCGGGTCCATCACAAAGGAGGATGCCGGCAGGCTGATCCGCGGCATCCGCGCAACCTGGGAGTCAAACAAGGGTGTATCCGGTGAGGAGCGAATCCTTGAAGAACTGGACGGAAACATGGATATTGCCAGCATGGTCAACTACGGCCGCACGCTACAGGAGCCCATGTGGCGGCTCCAGCTGCGCGATGGTATGCTGAATATCTTTGACGACATTCTGGAGCTGCTGGAAAAGGTTCACGAACTGGCCTGTGGACCGAAGACTCATGGCCGAGCTTCTGGGTATGGACGGAGTGGTAGAGCCTACCTTTGACTGCGAATTCTCCCAGGACCACAGTTTGAACATGCTCTTTGCCTTTTCCAACCTTGCGGTTCATATCAGCCGCTATGCCATAAATCATTATATCTGGGCCCTGGATGAGGTGGAAATGATCCGCACTCAGCCTGTAATGTGCGGCGTGAGTTCCTTTATGTCTCAGAAGTGCGACTCCGGAAGCGCGTATGAAAAGGTGCGGATGTATTCTTCAGAGCTGATCGGCGAGACCACCAAGGCCATGACCGTACTCAAGGGAGAACCCCACATGGACGTGCTGCCGACCATGCACGGTCCGCAGTACGCAATCAACGGCATGGTCATCGGCCGACGCTGCGTACGGCTCTTCAAGTACTGTCTGGACAATGTGGTTCTGCAGAAGGAGCGGATGCTGGAAATCGTACGCGAAGGCTACAGCTGCACCACGGAGCTGGTTGTTTACATGGTCCGCGAACTGGGGTACGGCGGTCGGCTGGCCCACAGCATTGTGGCCACGATGGTGCGCCAGGCTCGGGAAAAAGGAATCAAGGCCTATGAATGCACTGGCGAAATGCTGGATCAGGCCGCTGAATATCTCAGCCAGAAAAAACCGGGAATGGACACAGAGACTGTTCGCAAATGTCTGGATCCTGTGGCGTTCATCCACAGTCACAATCAGCTGGGCGGAACCGCACCCGAAGAAAACAAACGGCTGCTCATCGAACGGAAGAAAACCCTGAGTGATGCGCTCAAGCGGCAGCAGCGTAAACAGAACGTCGCAGATGCCCTGGCCCGACTGGACAAAGAAGCCGATGCAATTGCCGGGTGAAGAGGCAAGGGTAAAAAGCAATGGTTTATGGTCTGTAGTTGATGACTAAACATTAAAGACAAAAGACGTTTATCGATAAAAAAAGGCAGGGCTCTTTCTTTCAGAAAGCGCCCTGCCTTTCCATCTTACCCTCTGGGATGAAATTTCCGGTGAACATTGAGGATCCGGTTTTTGTCCAGGTGGGTGTAGATTTCTGTGGTGGATACGTTGGCGTGACCGAGCAGTTCCTGCACGATCCGGATATCCGCGCCGTTTTCCAGCAGGTGGGTAGCATACGTGTGCCGGAAAACATGAGGATGAATCTTTTTGGTGATGCCGGCAGACCGCGCGCATTTCTTCACAATCCGCCAGATATCCTCACGGAGCAGGGGTTTTCCGCTGCGGCTTAGAAAGAGCTGGGGCGAAGTATCTCCGGACCTGGCCGCAAGCGTGCTCCGGAGTTCGCACAGGTATGCATCCACAACCCCAAGTGCCTGCTCGCCAATGGGAATAATGCGTTCCTTGGAGCCTTTGCCCAGCAGGCGGATGAAGCCCGACTGCCGGTCAATCGAATCTGCGCGGACCGCGCAGACCTCACTCACACGCGCACCGCAGGAATAGAGCAGCTCCAGAATCGCACGGTTTCTGGACGCGTACTTTCCGGACGGGCCTTTCTCAACAATAGTCTCCACTTCTTCCACAGACAGAACGTGGGGCAGCTTCTTCCACGGTTTGGGTGATTGAAGAGCTCCTGCAATATCCCGGCTGACGATGCCCTCTGCATAGAGAAACCGCATAAAGAGCTTGACCGCTGCGATGTATCTGGAAATACTGGCCGATGCATATCCGCTGGAGTTCTGCGCGCTGATGAATTCCGTGATATCCACTGGAGAGACACGGGTCACAGGCGTGCCTGTTGCCTCCAGAAAGGCTCTGTACTTATCCAGATCCCCACGGTACGCATCCAGGGTGTTCTGCGAAAGCCCGGCTTCCACATTCAGGTAATTCAGAAAATCATCAATATACTGCTGCATCAGTATCCTGTTCTTTTTGAGTGCAATTACGCTCCATCCAGACAGGCGGCCACGATCTCGCTCAGGCTGCCCTCTGCCAGACAGATACAGGTGTCGGCAGCCCCGTAGTAGACCCGCAGGCGATCCAGGTCCGGATCAGCGATGGCCCCGCAGGTAAAGATCACGTCCGGCACTCGGCCGCAGTGCTCGTAATCGGTTTCCGGAGTCAGCAGAAAACTGTTCATCCGGCCGATAATGCGTTCAGGATCCTCCAGATCCAGCAGGATTGCACCCAGTGAGTAGCGGGTTGTCGAGCAGTTCCTGGTGACACCGTGAATGATCTCCAGCCACCCCTGTTCAGTTCGGATAGGAGGTGTGGGATCGACAGGGAACCCGGTTATGGCCCATGGAAATGCAATCCATAAACGCACAGGTCTTGAAGTCCCGGGTCTTATAGAGCAGGGCATGGGCTGTGCTTCCGGTGGGCCGGACAATATAATACGTGTCATTGATTTGAGTCACCCGGGTGTCAATCACCCAGCCGTCAAATCGCCTCAGGCGCTCATCAGTGACAGATGTCATAAAGGGTTCTGAATCAATGTCAAAATGCAGACCATCCTCACTCCGGGCCACATACACCGCCGGAGAGTCGTTGACAGGCAGGACCGCAAGCAGCAGAATGGTCTGTCCCCTGTACAGGGTCTGCCCGCAATTAAATACCGCATCTGCGCGAAAGTGCGGAAAGTCACCCGGTGCAATAATTGGATTGTCCGGACAGCGTTTGAGAAGTGTATCATAGTACATGGGCATTGGCATTCTCCTGTTAAAAATAAGATATGGAGTCCGATTATAAAAAAAGCCTCTGTGAATTGCCAGAGAATTCGGATTGACAGGGAAAAGTGTTGAAAATGAATCGGTATTGCCGATATACCTGTAAATAATTAACCCTGAAATTCTAAAGTTGACATTTAGGATTTCAGGGTTATAATTTAGGTGAAAGCCTTTAGTGTAGACAGGCCACTATGATGGTTTCTGTATTTTCCAGGATGATAATTAATGGCAAAATTACTGGAACGAAAAGAGTATATGCGGAACATAAAGGACGCGCTGCGAAGGAGTCCTGTTGTTGCGCTTCTTGGACCCAGGCAGTGTGGAAAGACGACTATGGCCCGTCAGATAAGCGATGCAGCCGGGAAAACCGAGTTCTACGACCTGGAAAATCCAGTTGACCTGAACCGGCTTTCAGCTCCTGTGACCGCGCTAAGGAAGCTTCCGGATTTGTTGTAATTGATGAAGTTCAGAGAAAACCCGAAATATTTGAGATCCTGCGGGTACTGGTTGACAGTAAAGATAATCAGGCCCGGTTTCTCATACTCGGAAGTGCTTCACCGCAAATTATAATAAAGGCGCAGCCTTAAGAGAATTCACTCTTCAGGCTGCGCCTGCCTTTGTTCTTCGTCAGTTTCAGAGCTTTACGGACCTGAATTCAGAGCATATTCCGGAATCTGGTCATACCAGAGGTAGTGTTTTTCTCCAAATGCATTCAGGCAGGGCATTCCTGCTTCAGCAAGGTCTTCATAGATCCCGGTGCTGTCACGCATTGCACCTTTCCTGGACCAGATCATTCCATTGTAACGTCGCCACAGTAATTGCCGACCGTCTTTGAGAAAGAACGCCTCGGTAGCCCAGTCTGAAACCGGCACTTCAGACCAGCCGGTTTTTCTCAGTCCACCACCGCAGACCTGCCTGATGCATTTGAATCTTCGTTTTCCGATTTTAACTTCATATAAATTATCGTGAGAAATTGACGTGGTGTGCATCCGGCGGCTCCCTGTCGCACCCGCACAGGGCAATGTGTGACATTGACGGCAACCAGATTTTTTGCACGCACGAAAAACTGCCCGGAAAAACTGCGGCTCATCTTTGGTCTTAAAGCGAGGGTTTCAGATCTTGGCTGAGACAAAATTAGCGGACAACAGAAAGCGCGGACCGGGACGGATCCAGATTATGATACCGGTCATAATTACTTATAAGCCGGGGATTCATAAGATTCTGATGAAGTTCACGCAAAATGTTTTCAGCTTCGTCCATTGACTGAGCGGATTTTTCATTTTGCGCAAAAGAGATAGATTGGAGCGCATGCTGGTTTTCGGATTCGACCTTCTGCCGTTTCCGGGCAAGATCCTCTTTTTCCTTTTCCTCGATCAGCATGTTTCTGTGCTGCTGAAGCTTTTTGAATGAATCCAGTAATCCCTTACTCACACTGCTAACCATTTTTTCACCTCCATGTGAAAAACATTGTTTTTAATATCTAAGCAAAATCATTGCCAAAACACCTTTTACGTTGTATCCCTTCATCCTGAAACCTCTTACACTAAGCACCCTTGCTGATAGCTATCGATTGATCCGGCAATTTCATCCGGTAAAAACAGAATTCTGCCAAAAAAAACAGTAAAATCAGGCAGCATTTTTCTTGAGAATTAAGCACTGACAGGTAAGATGAGAAATATCAGAACAAGTATCAGCAAGTAAAAAGTCATTTGCTTAGAGGCTGTTGTGAAAATCATCAAAGAAAACATACGCAAGCGAATCGGCAGCCGTTGCCCGGTACTGGAAAACGAAATCCAGGGAATGGAAACGGTTGTCTCAACACTTTCAGCCGGAGAAACATCTGTATTTCAGCCGAAAGCCGACAGAGCTGTTGTCCTTATCATCACCCAGGGACAGGGAACCTGTTCCCAGGCAGAGAGTGAGTTTGCCGTTTCCGAGACCGCTCTTTTTGCGCCTGACTGCACAAAACCGGCAGAGATAAGAGCTGTCGGCACCTCGCTTGTTTTTCTTGAACTCTGTATCCTTATCTCTGAAAAGGATCATGCTGTCTTTGCCGCTCAGTCCGCTCAGTATCCCTTTTTTGTTACCTGGTCGGATTGCGAAACCTACAGGGAAAAGATCAAAAGCGAAAAGACCGTCAACCGCATGATGCTGCCGGAATTTACCTTTCCCAGATTTTGTATCGGAGCGGTTCAGACCACAGGACCGGACACCGTGGGCAGGCACGACCATGGCATGCTTGAGCAGCTCTTCTTCGGCCTGAAGAATAACCACTGCCGGGTCCTGGCCGATGATGCCAGTACAGAATTCCTGGAAAATGACCTGCTTCACATTCCGCTCGGTTCTTCCCATGGTGTGGAAGTGGATCAGGGCTTTGACCTCAATTACATCTGGATCGATCTGTTCCGTGATCATTCGGCCATGGAATACATTGCCAATGAACACATCCGCGACCAATAGGAGGCTATGATGAAACGACCAAACATTGTTCTCTGCACCTGCGACCAGCTCCGGGCATTTGAAACCGGCTGCTACGGAAATCCGGTTGTCCGGACCCCGAACACCGACCGACTGGCTGCCGAAGGTATACGCTTTGAAACCGGTGTCACCAATTTCCCGGTCTGCATGGCTGCCCGGTCAGTACTTCTCTCCGGCCAGTACAACCGCACCTGTACCGGCGGAGTAAGCAATGTATCCCGAAACGGCACCCTGCCCGAATACCCGGATCCGGGACGTCCGCATCTGCGTGACACCACCCTTGCTGAAGTGCTTCGAAGCGCGGGATACAGCACTCGGGTTATCGGAAAGTGGCACGTCCACTCCTGGCCGCATGACATTGGTTTTGACGACTATCTGATCCCCCGGGTTCATCATGTTCATACCGGACAGAGCTATACCAGCAACGGCGGTCCGGAATTCGTACCCGAGGGCTACAGCGTAAACTTTGAAGCCGAACGGGTGGAATCATTCATCAACAGCCGGAAAAACAGCACCGATCCCTTCTTTCTCTACTACAACATCTCGCTGCCGCACTGCCCGCTGGATGACGCGCCCGAAGAATATACAACCATGTACCAGCCCGAGGACATTCCGCTCCGGGACAATGTGGACCTGGACAAACCGCTGGAACGCCAGGAACATTTCTTTAAAGTCTACCGATGGGATTACCGGTACTATGACCTGAACCTGCCCTACACATGGAAACTGCCTGAAGGCTATACACTGCGCCACGTGATCGCCGAATACTACGGCATGACCACCTGGATGGACGCGGCACTGGGACGAATGATGAATGCACTGGAAGCCTCCGGCCTGGCAGAAGACACCATTGTGGTCTTTACCTCAGACCACGGCGACAACCTGGGCAGCAATGGAATGGTCCAGAAAGGCGGACCCAACGAGGAGGCCATCCGGATTCCCTACATCATCCGTCACCCTGCCGGGAACTGCCCCCCGTCCGTAGTAGACACCCATGTCGCAAGCCTGGTGGATATTGCCCCTACGCTTCTTTCCATGGTC
>CAZGEP010000154.1:0-11386 GCA_964524955.1 uncultured Planctomycetota bacterium
TCGCGGCGAAGGCCGCCGGGTCCGGCGCCGGCAAGTCGTCGTACCACTTGCGCGAGCCCTTTGACCGCTTGCTCAGCGGCGGACGCGGACACCCCTTGGCAGATTTATGTTTCGCCCGGGCGCCGGCAGGATCGAGACGATACGCAAAAACCTCGAGCGTGTGCCCATACATCCTGGTGAGCAACCCCATCGCGATGTCTGTGCCGGGCACGCCGGTAACACGGAAGGCGGATCCGAATTTCACCGGCGTCTTGCCCGGCACCGGCTTCCACACGTTCTTCCCGGCATCGTAGACCCAGTTCCCCTTCGTACTCGCCAGGAAGACCAGGCCGGACTTCTCTAGGTACGCCATCGAGTGGGTGCTCTGCGGCACGGGCCGGATTCCGAGCTTCCTGCGGGTCCAGAGGCCCTTCTTCGTGTCCAGCACCCAGGTGTCGGAAAGCTTCATGTCCAGGTGGTCGCCGCCGAAGAGGACGACGACCCCGTTCTTCGTGTCGTAGACCATGTCGGCGTTGCAGCGCGGCGGCGGCTCGGCGCGCAACGCGTCCACGGCGAGGAAAAACAGGGCGTCTTCGGCCTTTTCCAGGGCCACCACGCGTTCGACGCCATCAAGTCCTGCGGCTTTTTTGACGGCTTCGAGCGCATTTTGAACAATATCCGTCCCGGCCGCGGCGCGGGCTTCGTCCGCTTTGGACCACGCTTCCTCCCGCTTCGCGAGAGGCTTCAAAGGTTTCGGGATATCCCCGGCAAGCTTCGCGATTTCGGCCGTGAGCGCGGTCTCGGTCTTCTTCTGCTCGTCGCCGGTCAATCCCATGAGGTACTGCGCATCGCGGCGGAGCGCGCGCGCCCGCACGCCAAGCGCGCGGACCGCTTTAAGCGCCGCGTCAAGTTGCGGGTTGGGGACCACTTGCGACCAGGTATTTTTCTCGCAGTCATAACTCCATGTGCCGACTTCACCGTAGGGCGCCTCGGCGCCGAAACCGCCGAAGAGCACGATGCGCCTGTTCGCGGCGTCGTAGCACATCGTCGCCCCCTGTACGCCATATGGCGGGCCGCCTTTCGGCTTCAGGTCCTGCCACTGGCGTTTGACCGGATCGTAGCTGAAGGTGCTCCCCGAGTAGTATACGACGCGCTTGCCGCCGGCGTCCCAGACGAGCTGCTCGTAGATCAGGCAGCGCCGGGGAAACTTCATGCCGTCGCGCGTTGAGAAACCCACCGTGCCGCCGAGACACCAGCCGTAGATGCGCCTGGGCTTCCAGTTCTCCTTGCCGGGGGGCAGGGCCTCGACGATCTTGCCGGTTCCGAGATCGACGTGGCAGACCTCGTGCCGGGTGAACTTACTGGAGTGTACCCGGGTACCCCAGCTTACCAGGGCATTGGCCGAAGGCATGTACACGGTCCCGCTGGCGTAACAGCCGGCGCCACCGTCGGCGGCGATGCGGGTCCATTTATTGGCGGGTGCGTTCTTAATGGATTCCGCCAGATTGGGCGGCTCCGCGGCCCTCAACGCAACGCACGCAAGTACTACGAATATGCCTGCAACAAGCAAAAAGGCCGTCCGGTTCCGTTTTCCTGATGTAATTACCTCTCTCATTTTCATTCTCCTTTACGGTCATTGTTTTTAAGGGGTGCTGCATGCGAAGTATAATAATTGAGTTTCACGCTCAGGATTCGGGCGTTGCCCGGGTCTGCGATAAAAAGACGGTGATCCGTGTGCGTGGCAAGATAAGGCGCGTGAAAGAGAGCAACCTCGTCGCTGCCAATTGCGCGGGGGGCCGGTGGACCTCCTTTTTCGACAAGCGGCTTTCCGTCGTCCACATTTCCGTATGTTCCGATCCGCGTGATCAGATTGCCAGCTGTATCAAGTACGGCAACGCTGTATCGGTCGACTTCGGGTGCAAAAGAACGGCGAAGATAATCCAGTACGAACCTGGCGTTCCAGCAGGAGCAGCCGTTACCGGGGTTCTTGCCTGAGAATCCGACCCCGCCGTAGAACCATTCAACATTCTCCACCCATGCCTCTCCGCCCTGAAGAGCACTCACGACGTCCGGCGGACGATCCGGGTATTGCGACTTGTGCAGGGGAATGGGAACCTTACCCGACCCTTTGACCAGAACGCGAGACTTCTTCGGACGCAGCTTCATCAACGTACCGGTCATATTGTTGTAATACCGCCTGCCGCTGTAGATGCGCGTGCCCGAGGACATTGCGTAGATATTGTCATCCCGGTCCAGAGCCACGCCATAGAGATCCGCCATCCCGGGCACCGCGTCTTTGTACACGATTTTGCCGTGTTTGTCGAATACGTGGATCAGGCTTGATCCGCCGCGACCGGGATATATCATGGGCTTGTATTTTTTTCCGCGCCCCTTGTACTTGCGACTCGTTCGCATCGCCATTTTAACGACAAAGATATTCGCAATAACGAGGTTGCCTTTTGGCGAGACATGCATACCGCCCTGATGCCAGCATCCGCCGCCCGGGACAGTGACGGCCGATATCACATTGGTCCGTCGCGTTCCACTCATCCATCCGAACCCGACACCCTGCTGCTCCTCGCCGTAGTCCCACGGGACTTCGCGCCAGGTTGCGGCGTCATACCGTACGACTGCGTTAATCGTGCGAAGATATGCCATCCCTTTCAGGTCAAAGCACATATCCTCAGCGTTGAACGGCAGTGCAACACCGTCTACACGGCCGGTCTCCGGGTCGATCCGATTGAGCCGCGCAAACGACTTGCCCATGGCGGTCCAATCGGCTTCCGCAACATAGCAGCATCCATCCGCTGGGTTGACGTAAAGCCGCTGACGGTGATGCGGCGCGGGGAGCGGTGGAAAACCGGCTTTGGCGACATCCAGGCCGAACGACCGAATCCGGTGCAGCTTTCCCTTGCTCAGGCGCAGTATCTGGATATTGCCGAAGTCAAGCTCGCCGGTGTTGTATTTACCGTACGTAAAATGATTGAGTCGACTTCCTTCCTCCGAGAGCCATATGGTAAGAGGATCGGTCCAGAAATCCATCTCCGCCCGATACCGCATACCGGTCTTCCGGTACTTAATTTGAGCGTTCCCATACGCTTCGCCCGGCAAAGGCCAACTCTCCTTTTTCACCGGATTCTCGAAGGATTCGAACAAATGCAGGACGTTCTTCCGACCCTCGGGCTCAAACACGCTGGCAACCTTGTACGAAAAAACGTAGATCCCGCCCGTTTCCGGATGAACGCATACCTGCGCCGGTCCGTCCACCTTGATATCCTTAAGCGGCTTCCCCCCGGAACTGAAGATAAACACGCGATCCTTGATATAGTCCGCCACATACACCCGCCCTTTGGTATCGACTGTCACTGATACCGGGGTTGAAAACTGGCCGCTGGATGGTTTGTCATGGAGAGCAACCCGGCCTTTCCATATTTCCATCTTTTTCCCGGTTTCGAAATCCAGACGCATTACAACCGGTACGCACCGCCAGTTGGTCAGCCACTTCAGATTGTTGCACCCTCCCCCCTGTCTGCCGAAGAGATAGCCGGTGAGGTAGAGCTGTTTTCCGTCCGGGCTCAGCGCAGCGGAATGCGGCCATACATTCACTTTTTTCCGGTCGTTCGGAACGGCAAGAAACGTGTCCGGCCCTTCCAGCGGCATTCCGTCGGTGCTCCCGTCTGTTGCCAGCCGGTTCAGTCGCTGCTGCGTAAGCGCGATACGACCGTTTCGGACCGCCATGGCATAGGCGGCGGTACTGTGCATGTTCCAGTGATCGCTTTTTGGGTGAACATACCCGCTGGTCAGAAACGTACACTGCATGCGGGTCTTTTTCAGCGGAAACCTGGCGCTGTCCTGCTCAAAGGTGCGCCACGTCAATCCCTTGACGTCCTTCAGGCGGTTTGCGGAAAAAGGGTAGACCGTACGGACGTAGTTCCCTTTATGATCAAACAGCCGGACATGATCCATGGTCTGTCCGCCGTCGTAAACATAGACCCCTTCCTTTGCCGCACAGACAAGCTGCGGATGCGTTGCCTGTCTTCGTTTATGTGCCCAGAACAGCGTTTTCTCAAACTGCGGCTTAAGCCCCAGTGACACGCGGACTCTGCATGCAGCCTTGTCATCCACATACCGGCCGAAGTCGTTCTTGCCGTCCCAGATTATGGTCTGTTTCTTTGAATCCGGTGTAAAAGGTCTGGGCGCGTTGGGGCCCAGCACACCCGATGCCAAATGGCGGATAATCTTTCCGTCCTTGTGATCCACCACCACGGTCACGTCACAGAAACCCTTGGTCTCAAAGGTGATGGTCGCCTTGTCGCCTTTCTGAGTAACCAGCGGCTTCTGTACGAATTCGAAGACCGGCTCGCGCTGGACCTTGAGTTTGTCCAGATCATCAGCACTTACCCAGCCAATTGCTGAGATATATACAGTAAAAGCAAGCAAAAACCATTTTCTGTAATACATACGTCTTACCCTCCTATCTCTAATGGTCATTTCCATACTCATCAGGATCCTTCGACAACTTCAGTCCAACAGATGTATGATTATTCTGCCAATGCCGGCGCGTTTGATCACGGTTTGGACAACCGGTGCGCCAGCCTCCGGGCCGGGCGCATCTGTGTCGCCAAGCAGCGGCAGGTCCAGCGGTCCACGGCTGTTCACTGGTTCGATTCTCTTCCATTCCGGCTGAACCCCGGTTTCGTGGGAAGACGACATGCCACTGGACGTTACGTCCACGGAAACAGGTTCGTCACCCGGAGCCAGATGCACACAGACAATCCAGTCACGGGTCTCTGCAACTCCCGGGCATGTTCCTGTTGCCGGGCCGATCTCCACCTCAATCGTTTTGCCCTGACGCGAAACCGCAAGCGGTGTTCGCTGACAGACGCCGGACTGGTAGGCGGTTGTCCGGCCGTCGTCTTCATACAGTTCCCGCCGTACGGTTTCGTCCTCTGTCGGCGGCCGAATGTAAAGAGTGATGGGGTCCCACGGGATCTCGGCGGTGTGTTTCATCTCAGGTGCCAGCATCAGAATACTGCCGATACGCGCAAACATGGGGAGGTGTTCCGGGGGCACGGCCAGCCGCACTGTTGTTGGTCCGGTATGTATACGGCCGCTCCACAAATCCTGCCACTCGCCGGGCGGCAGCCAGACATCGCGGACAGCGGGTTCCAGTTCTTGCCAGGGACGAAGCGGTCGCATACCAAGCCGGCAGTTACACTTGCCCTGATTGACATAGGTCACGGTAACCCCAGCGGGTTGGTCCGCATCAAGATACATGTTGAATTCGTTGCATCCCTTGTCCATCCAGCCGGAAAGATGGTTGTGGCTCTGCCCCTCGAATCGGAGCTGTTTCACGCCGTTTCCCGAGAGAAGAAAGCGATACCAGCCGGACTCTCGAACAGACACCTTGCCTGTCCACCGAATGGCACAGGATTCGCCCCAGGCCGCGGCATGGCCCATCCAGTTGGTCGCGTCCAGACAGATGCCATCGTCTATGCCCTCGGCAATCGGGACGCCCTCAAATGCCGGGTTATCAAAGACCTCGCGCCGGAACCCGTCTACCGGACGATACAAGTCGGTCTGCAACTCCGGATCACTGCATGATGCGGCGACCGGCGCGATCAGCAGATCGTTGCCGAGCAAAAACTGATCATTGCGCTCTGCCTCTTTCCGTTCCGGATAAAGCAGTGAAAGTTTGGAAAGCAGCGGCTCCCCTGTGTCGTATGCCCGTCGGGCGGCGGCATAGAAAACTGGCAGCAGACGATAGCGCAGTTTGACGTAAGCGCGCGTGACGGCCAGCGCTTCCTTACCAAAGGCCCACGGATAGCGCACACGGTTATGCGGACCGCAGTGAATGCGAGCCGTCGGGGAGACACAGCCCCATTGAAGCCAGCGGACATACTGCTCCGGACTGGGAAAACCGGTGTGCCCTCCCACATCCTGCCCGGTCCAGGGCAGCAAGCGCGCACCGTCCTCCAGGGTATGACGCATCCCTTCGCGCAGCGCCTCCCAGTCCGAGGGGATATCCCCGGTCCAGTGAAGCGGGAAACGATGCGCGGCGGGATGATCGGCGCGCATGGAAAGCGCTATGGGGCGTTTATCCGGGGCATGCTCCATGAGAATACGAAAGTACAGATACTGTCCCCACACAGCGGTTTCAAGGCCGTGGACGGGTCCCGGAATGATGTCGTCCCAATTGCGGTCAAACCACCAGGCATCCAATCCCATATCGAGCAGGCGCGTCAGGTTTTCTTTTCGATAGCGATACAGTTCCGGATCCAGTGGAGTCATGCCTTTGGGTTCGGGATGATCGTTGAAGACAACGCGGACGTTTTTCTCATGAGCGCGTCGAAAAAATCGCGCCATGTCGGGAAAGAGCGATGTGTCGATCTCATACCCACGGCTGGCGCCGACGCGCCAGTCGGTATCCACGACAAATACATCCAGAGGGATGTCGTTCTCGCGGTAGCGATCGATCATGTTCAGGGCCGTTTCCTCGCTGTACGGATAGTAGCGGCTGGTCCAGAATCCAAAGGCCCACAGCGGGGGCATGGGGATTGGCCCGGTCAGTTCGAGAAATGCGGCGCGCAACCGCTCCGGGTCGCCCTCGTAAAGGAAAAGATATACATCTCGCGTGTTTTCGTCGATCTGCCAGGCGCCAGAGGAATCCCACACCTCCGGCGGCACGGCCCGGGGGGAATCCTCAAAGGTCCAAAGGCGTTTGAGGCTCCCGGCGCGGGGCCAGACAAACGGCTCAACTGCACGCGGACCAGAGGCCCAGACAACCATATCATCGGCATCCAGCATACGCAGTTGATATCCGGCAAAATCCCCGTCAGCCGTTTTCTCGGCCACCAGTCTGAAGCCGGCGGCCTCAAGTTGAACGTCTGCGTCCGTTTCCCGAACAATCATTTCCACGCCCGGATAGTCACGGCGCTGAACGCTCAGCGTGGGCCGGTCACAGAAACCGCCGTCAACCCGCGCAGTCTCAATGCGTACCAGCATGGGAGTCAGCCACTGAACGCGCAATCGGTTCTTAAGCACAATCTCACTCATGTTCATCCTGCCTCGTCTGTTTTCCTTCATCCTGTCACACATCTTTCACAATTATTCATTTCAGCCAGAGCCACAGTCATGGGCGCATTCCAGAGACGTGTCCGTCTCGCTATTCTCGCCATCGGCATCAGCAAACCTGCTCATTGCTCCACGCAAAACCGTTGCAACAATAAAGCTCGATTACAATCTTTCGTAAATTCATGGACACTTCTTTTGATAATGTTTATTTTCCGGATTCCCTCTTTGAATCGTTAAGTATTGTCGTATGCGACATGTGATAATTGAGACGTACGCTCAGAATCCGCATATTTCCGGTGTCTGCGATAAAGAGCCGTTTGTCTGTGTGCACAGCCGGGTAATTGGCATACATCAGGGAAACTTCGTCTCCGCCCATGGACCGCTGGTTGGGCGGTTCGAGTTTGGCCGGGCTGAGGGGTTTACCGTCGTCCACATTTCCGTAACGGCCGATACGCATGATCAGGTTGCCGTTGGTATCCAGTACTGCGAACTGACTGCGCAAGTTCTCCGGCACAAATGAACGTCCCAGGTAATCCAAAGCAAACCGGCAATTCCAGCACTGGCAGGGACCCGGGCGGCAGAAACCGACTCCGGAGTAAAGCCATTCAGCGCCCTCGATCCACACAGCGCCCTGGTACGACATTTTGAGATCCGGCGGACGTTCGGGTGTGGTCTGGTCTGTGAGTGGAATTACGGTACGCCTGCTGGAGAGATAACGCCCTCCTTTGGATCCCTTGAATTTGGCCAGGGTTCCGCCGAAACCGCCGAACACCTTGTTGTCTCCGTAAACGCGCGGACCGCGAACGAGAAGGTACACGTCTCCGTTCGGGTCAATGCATGTGCCGTGACCATCCGGAATGCCCTGCACCAGATCCTGTGTTTTGGCCTTTCCGTATTTGTCGAACACATGAAGCTCCCCGTAGCTGTACCGTCCCGGAAAAACCTTCGGCAAATACGACTTGGGAACAAAGGCCACGTCCCTGCGTCCGTCCTGCTTGCGCCATTTCCCTTTTTTGCTCACACAGAAGACTGCAAGGTCACCGTTGAAGTTTACGTCAAACCCCTGCTGATGCCACCAAACCGGCTTCTGTGACGGAAGGTACAGCGCGCCGACAAGTGTCGCGCCCTTGCAATCGTAGGAAAACTGCGTCCTGCGTTCTTCACCATAATCAAAGGGCACTTCCCGCCAGTTTCGCAGATCGAAGCGACCAATAACCTCCGTGGTCCGGAGGTAGCAGTGTCGGCGCGCATCGATAGCCATGTCTTCCGTCGACATGGGCAATTCAATGATATTGATTTCTTCGGAATCGGGATTGATCCTTACGACCCTGGTAAAGGCTTTGCTCACCCCTGAATCCCCCTCCCCCACGTAAATCGTTCCGTTCGTCGGATCCACGTACAGCCGCTGACGTCCCGTAATGGCGGAATTCCAGCGTTTGACGGTTTTTACAACCTCTTTCTGCCACTGTTGTTTTAATTTCAGTTTGCCTTTTTCAACCGTATACAGATGTATATTTCTGAGGTCTGCCGGGGTGCGATGACTTCCAGCCGGACACATCCAGATGGTCGCCGGATCTGTCCAGCTGTCCAGGGCCATGCGGTACGGCAATTCGTCTCCCCGTTCCTGACATCCCCCGTAAGATCTCCCGGCTCCCCCGTAGTTGTGCAGGGGAAGGGGAATTTCCGCCCGTACGGAAGAATTCTCCAGCGGGCCAAGGATACGCAGGACGGCTTTTGCGCTTTTCGTTTCGTGATACCGGCCCATCATTGCCCATGAAAAGACGTATAGCTCCTGTGTTTCGTGGTGAATCTGGAGTACGGCAGGCGCGCTTATTGGAATCGATCTTACAAGCTTTCCAGCAGGATTAAAAACCTGGATACGGTCATTTCTGTTGTCCGCCACATATATTCTGCCTTTCGCATCCACGCATACGGATGTAGGCATATGAAATGACGCAGTGTCGGATCCGTGAGTACGTTTTCCCAGCCAGACTTCCGCGGGTTTATTTTCAGCCCATTTCATGCGATATACCGCATGATTCCATTCAATGGATGCTGCGTACCTTCCGTAAAGTCTGTTTTCTCTGTTCTCATAATAACCGGTAAAATACAGCCATGTATTATCCGGTGAAAATGCCGCGCTCTTGGGTTGAAAAGCCGGTTGTTTCCCTCCCCGGGCAGGCAATGCCCGCACTTCCGGTCCGTAAATATCCCAGGATACTGAGGCGCCCTTAGCAGCAAGCCGTGTGAGCCGTTCCGCAACAACAGCAATGGCTCCTTTGTTTACCGTGAATGCGCGGGCGCTATCGCCCGGCCCTGTATCCGTACGTGCCAGTCCCCCAAGCAGGAATGTGCTGTTCCAGTAGCCGATTTTTTCAGGCGCTTTATAACCGTCAGGAAGTGTGCGCCATTTCAGGCCTTTTACATTTTTTACTGTACGGGCCGAAAAGGGATAGATCGTCCGGATATAATTGCCGTCGTGACCGAACAGGCGGATCTGTTCCACGCCATCACCTTCGTACACATACACCCCTTCGGGCTGCGGAACGATCATCGGATTGCGCCCTACGCCATTACGTTTCTTGGGATGCCAGAAGAGGGTCTTTTCAAACTGTGGTTTCAGGCCCAATGAAACGCGGACTCTGTACGCCGACTTGTTATCCACGTACCGACCGAAGTCGTTCTTGCCGTCCCAGACGATGGACTGTTTCTTGGAATCCGGTATGAATGGTTCTGGCGCGTTGGAGCCGAGTACGCCGGACGCCAGGTGACGAATGATGTTTCCCTCCTTGCCTTCCACGACCACAGTCACATCGCACAGGCCTTTGGTCTTAAAGGTGATGGTCGCCTTGTCGCCCTCCTGTTTGACTGTGGGTTTCTGCGCAAATTCAAAAACGGATTCGCGTTTGACCTTGAGTTCATCAACCATATCCCCCTGCAGCGAATGCACACAAAGCAGTGCCCAAACGAGAAACAGACTGGAAATAAACCTTCGGGTTCTCAGACAATCGTCGTTGTGTATCACAATGCATCTCCTCAGTATAGGACGGTGGGTTCTCTGTTTATTTTGTTTCCGCAAGCAGAACAACCGGTGCATTCCGGTTCAGACGCATGGGCGAGTATATACAGGCATCCGGAATCCCCGGAATTTCCAAACGTTCCCGAATTCGGTTCATCAGCAGTTCGGCAACCGACTTCATCGACCAGGTAACAAAGGGCGAGGTCACGCCTGTAGTTCGAAACGATGAAACATAATGGTCACTCAGATGCTCCTCCAGACCCCAGCCGACAATTTCAATATCCTCCCCCACTGTCAGTTCCGCCTCTTCCGCGGCACGGACCAGGGCACCGGCAGCTCCCTGCCAGAGGGACAGGATCGCCTGGGGACGATCGGGCTGTGCAATATACTCCCGGGCTACATCCAGACGGTTGGCCCCGTCCAGGTGGCGCCACTCCCGCATATTCCCTTCGATTCCGGCCTTGAGCATAACACTGGCAGCTCCGCTGTAGCGACGAACGCCGAACTGACTGCTCAGCGATCCGTACCAACCGATCCTGCGATATCCTTTTTTCACCAGATATTCAGCAGCAAGGGCTGCTCCTGCAATCTCATCGCGGCAGACATGATCAATTCCCGGAACATAATACGGTGCATCCAGGCTGACCACAGGCATTTCAAGGACAGAAAAGCACTTCAACAATTCAGCGGGAAGCACATAATTCGCATTCTGGACCACCAGCACAGAAGCATTCATTTCCTTGAGCTGATCCTTAATCCTCGTGGTGGTCTGCCCTTTGTAGGGAAGGATTACTGTAAACCAGTCCCGAAGTGCGGCCTCCTGCTGAATCATGGCATTCTGCGTATTGTATACCCCCCCCAGATATTCGCTGGAACGAACCGTATCATCGAGAAAGGCAACGACTACGGATTGAATGGAGTCCGGGCAGGTGTTGTTGATGACCTTGTATCCGTGACAGGGCTCGGCGTGTACCAGCTCTTTGCCTGCCAGCTGTTGCATGGCCCGGTGCGCGGTGACCGTGGAACAGCCAAGCTCCTGGCTGATGCTCCGCACACCCGGCATATACTCCCCTTTTTTATACTGCCCGCTGTATATCTGTTTTTCAAGGAAGTTGACAATTGAGGAAAGTCGTTTGCGTGTTTTCATCTTCACTCCTGTATTACTAATATTTCACTTTATAATACATTAACTATACAGAAGGTGTTGAAAAAATCAATAAGATTTATCTCAACCCACATCTACTTATAATCAAATAGCTTATGACATAATCGTGTTAATTAAACGCGCCGGTCGATAGAGATCAACATGCTGAA
>CAZGEP010000155.1:0-11260 GCA_964524955.1 uncultured Planctomycetota bacterium
CAATCAGTCAAGCACCCTCAGGGGGGCGGCTTGATGTTTTTGAGTGAACAGTGTCAAAAAAACAGAAAGAATGATTGAAGAAAAGATGCGCATCATTATGAGACTCCTTTAAAAAAGGGGATCCAGCAAATAAACAGTATTCCTGAGCAGGAATACCAAGGTGATATATTATACCAACAGGTATGAAAAATGCGAGAAAAGGGTTGGGATTTCCAGATGTACGTAACCCGACAACGCAGTGTTAATTGTTTTTCAGTTTTTTTATTTTGATAAGTAAAGCTGTTTGTTATAATCCAGGTCGCGGCCCCTTATTGTCCGGAAGAAAACTGTATATATCCGCACAGGCACAGAATACGCAAAAGAGGAATACCAATGAACAGAGCGATTCTTGAGGTCAGCCTGAAAGCATTTTCCTGCAGTTCTGAACAGAGCATCAGGGACGTATGCTCCAGAATCCACCGGCAGTGGAAAAGGCTCATTGACCAGGCGGCCGGTGTATCCATCCTGATCTGGGCTTCCGACGGGTCGGAGATTCTTGATTACAGAGGCAACCTGGAAGACACCTTTGAATGGAACAAGTATATCGGCGTCGCCAACTCCAGTATCTATGGCAAACTTCCTGACCTGCCCGAAGAACAGATTTCCATGCACCGCCTGCCCCGTCTCTTCCGGGAACACCCTCCGGAACGGACCTATCAGGATTTAAAAGAAATTACAGAAACCCTTCGAAGCGTATTCAGTGAAGGCGGAAGAGAATGCCGTATCGGAGCCACCTTTGACCCCGGGCCTGAATTCGCGAAGTCTTCCTTCAAATACGAGCGTCACAGAGAAATATGCCAGGCAGGCACGCTTGCAGCGAAGAGTTTTGTCTGCTGCTATGCCGAACTCAACCCGGACAGCACCGCATACGCGGGCTTTCCTGAGGGAATTAAACCCGGGACCTCATTCGGAACGTTTTTCGGCAGACAGACGACGTTCTTCTGCCGGGATCTCGGTTTTGACTATATCTGGTTTTCAAACGGTTTCGGCTTTGGCCTCGAAACCTGGGGCGTGACCGGAGCCGTCTTTGACGGTGAAATATTCACACCTGAAGAATGCGGTGCTGTCAGAGAAAAAATATTCCTTTTCTGGAAAGACTTCAGAACCGAATGCCCTGACCTGCCGGTGGAAACGCGCGGAACCAATCTTTCAACCGGCATGGATCTCTCCTCTGACGCGGTACATCTGCGAGAGATCTACCGGGATGTTTCCGGGCTCACTCCCCCGGTAAACTCGCCCTGGGCGGCGCTCAACGGTGACTTCGGCATGGAAATCGCGGGATGGATGTCGCATATCGCTGAACTGCCTCCTGATGAAAATTACCCGTTCCGGTTTTATGCGCATGATCCATGGTTTACCACAACGCCGTGGATTGACAGATACGGACGTAATCCGCATGATATTTATCTGCCCATGTCCATCACCCGAATCAGAAAAAATGGAACGCTGAGCAATCCGAACTCCCTTGCCATTCTTTCGGTTGACGATTCATACGGCAATATGCCGGAGCATGTTCCTGATGAAATCGTTCCGCATCTGCTGGAAGGCGCGCGAACCGCTCCGGATGAGCCGGGTCCGATGATATGGCTGTATCCCTTTGATGAATATCATGACATGACATTTTCCGGAACCGGCATTGATGAGGTGTTTTTCGGCGACTGGTTTATGAGAACAGCGATCAATACCGGTTTTCCGCTTAACACAGTTGTCAGTTCCGGAAATATTGAAGCCGCGCTTCGCGAATCTATTTCCGCGGAAGACATCATTATAACTCCCACGGCAATCAGCCGGAATAAAACCGCGATGAACGCGCTGAAAGGGTTCATCAGCAGGGGTGGTAGAACGCTCTTCTACGGTCCTGTTCGCGATCCGCAACTGATGAGCCTCCTGGGTCTGGCCGCGGGGGATCCGGTGTCCGGCGAACTTACCGCGGACATACGGGGGCGGAAAGCATTGATTCACCATGAACCGCTTTACTGCGCGGGACCGATCGACAATATTCTTTCCGGCAGTACGGATACCCGTGTTATCGCATCCGCCGAAGACCGTCCGCTGGCAATATCGCGTGACAGTCACATTGCCTGGGTACGCGGAACCAATTCCTTTACGCTCAGGAAAAACGCGCGGTATATCACAATGCTTGATCGAGAGAAATACTTTTATTCTGAAGAACTCATGCGAGACGCACTGGCTGAACTCGGGTACGATGGCCGATTCGAGAAATTCAGCATGTCTCAGCCGGATCCCGTACTCACCTTCAAAAAACATGCAAACGCCGTATACCTGTCTGCGTATGTGCCGGACCTTACAGTTGAAGAGCATCTTTCGGTTCCGGAGGGGGCGCCTGTATGTACGGAAACCGAGTGTATTGTTACAGGGAATGTTTCACGCTGCCGCCTGCCCAAAGCGGCGCATCACGAATGCCGCGTTTTCGTTGAAAACAGCGCACCTTCTGTGATTAAAGTCAGAGAGCATCCCGTGGATCTGCCTGGTTTTCGCCGAAGGCTTCTGGTTACAGGGTTGAAAAACGCGACGCTTCGCATCCGGCCGGAAGCCGGTTACAAATCCGTGACCACGGTTCTGCTCAACCCCGGCGGCGCACCATACGCAGTCGGAGACTTTCTCAAACCCGTTGAAGACGACAACTCGTACTGGGGAACCGTATACACGTTCAGAGATGTTACAGGCCCGGTAATGATTTCATGGAGAAATAAACAATGAAGATTGAACGCCGCAAACCCCTCAATGCAGAGATCGGAATCCTCGGAGTCGGGCTCGACACCTACTGGAAACAATTTGAAGGACTGCGCGATGAAATGCTGAATAAACTCGGCGAGTTCCAGTCAAAGACAGCCGTTCATTCTGTAACCGTTCATGATTTCGGCCTTGTGGACAATGCTGAAAGCGCCTACGCTGTTGTACCGAAACTGAAAGCGGCAGACCTGGATCTTCTATTTATTGACATGGTTACATACGCGACAAGCGCTACATTCGGAATTATAGCCAGAGAGCTGAAGATACCTGTTATACTCGTCGCTCTTCAGCCTCTGGAAGCACTGGACTACGCGAACGCATACACTTATATGCAGCTCTGCAACGACGACTTCTGTGCGGTTCCGGAATTCACAGGAGTTGCCGTGCGCATGAACCGCCCCACGCCTCCTGTTATCCTTGGAATGAGAAAGAACGATCCGATTGCAGACGCCGAAATCGCGCGCTGGTGTTCAATTGCAAATGTACTTCATGATCTCAGACGAGCCAGAATCGGCCACATGGGGCATGTGCTTGAGTCCATGCTGGATATGCAGACTGACCCTGCGGCAGTGACTGCGGCGTTCGGCTGCCATGTGGTTCAATGCGAACCGGATGAAATCATGCGCCACTGCATTGCGCTCTCAGACGACTCCGCTGAAGTGAAAGCCATGAAGAATCGAATCCTCGATTTCTTTGATACACCCGCACCGGTTTCTGATCCTGTTACGGAAAAACTCTCAGAAAAAGACCTCTTTACAGCGGCCAGAGCAGCCGTCGCGCTCGAACACTTCATTACAGATAAAAACCTTGACGGGCTGGCCTACTACTACGAGGCGGAAGAAGGTTCGTCAATGCGTGAGCTGGTAACGAACTTCATCGTCGGCAACTCCCTTCTGACATCCGCCGGTTTCCCGATGTGCGGCGAGTTTGACATCAAGACCTGTATTGCCATGATGATATTTGACCGACTGGAAATCGGCGGCAGTTTCGCAGAATTCCATCCGATTGATTTCGCGCGCGGCACTGTTCTTGTTGGACATGACGGCCCCCACCATCTGAACATTGCAGAAGGAAAACCCGTGATTCGAAGCCTTAAGAAGTATCATGGCAAGCCGGGTTCGGGCGCGGGTGTTGAATTCAACATCAAGGTAGGACCGATAACCCTTCTCAGCATTGGCGTCAAGGCTGACGGTTCATTCAAGTTCATCATTGCAGAGGGAGAATCAATGGCCGGGCCGATTCCTCCCACCGGAAACACAAATACGCATGGAAAATTCGCTCCGGACATCCGGTCATTCCTTACCCGCTGGGCTTCCGAAGGTCCAACGCACCATTTCGCTCTGGGCATTGGACACCACGCCAATTCCCTGTGTATGCTTGCGGAATGCCTCGCGATAGAAGCAACCGTTGTTACAGAAAGAAACTGACAGGCTGCCTGAAAGCGTCTGAAAAATTCCAGCAGGAATCCGGCAAAAACGCTGTTGGCGTGCCGACACTGCATCTGAGCATTCCGAGACGGCGTTAACGACACATGGGAAAATAGGGGTTGGCCCAGCAGGCATCGTTCGCTATATACCGTGTGGATGACGAATTGAATGAAAAAGACGGGGTGGGTCCGTGGAATTTAACATGACCGTCAATATACGTCACATTGGCACTGTAGTATGGTTTGGCCGGCCAGAAGAACCAGGTATGTCTTTCAATCCCCTTGTGAGGTTTTTCGACCAGCCGGTTGTGCATGGTACAGAAACTCAGCCACGTATGCGCAGGATGGATATTGTAATTGGGCACCTTCCACCGGTGGATGCCCTTAAAGTACGAAATGCCGCATGTTTCCTTTCCTTTTTTCAGACAGTACAAGTCTCCACCCGGTCCTCCCCTGCGCAACATGAATTCTTCCCAGACCGGTCTGTTTTTTCCTGCCCCCCAAAAAAAAAAGACATCTCCGCCCCTGCCCTGCTGAATCAGAGGGACACAGGTATCCAGTTCTTTGCTCACGTCCGGATCAGTCAGGTCAACCACGGCCTTCTTTTCGTGGGACATGTAGGAGGCCATGATCAGCTTGACAATCAGCCTGCCGTAGTCCAGGTTGAGCAGCGCATCCTCACCCTTTTCAAAGGCAGCGAGTGCATCCTGCCATTCTGCGATGTAGCCGTACAGCGAGGCCTCATTGGGCTGAAGAATCAGCGCGCCCCGGCTGGCCTGGGACTTTTCCAGGGCCAGTTCGCTGTCTGCAACAGCGGCTGCAGCTGCGTCACTGATAAACATACCGGCCGGTGATTCCAGCGAATTGACGGTATATGAATACCCCGGACCAAATGTCTCCATGAGCAGGCGCAGACCCGGCGCATCATACATCCAGGAATTAATGGCCTGGCCAATGCTCTACTGTCCGGTCTCGGGATTCTCAAACGTGACAGTCACGCTGGAGTAATCTTCTGCCGGCACCTTCATGTCCCGGGCAAGGGCAAGAATTGCATCCGCTTCCTGCAGATTCCGGGCCAGGGGTTTTTCCATAATCAGCCCTTTGCACTCAGCCCCGGCCTTGACTGCATCCGCGATTTCCTGCATAATTTCGATGCGGGCAAAATTGGGTGCAAATACCCCCACCACATCCACGGCCTTAACCAGCTCCGCAATACTGTCAAAAACCGTTGTATCGCCCAGACCGGCAGAATTTATTCAGAAAATTCCAGAACGTTTTCACTTTTATGGAAATTCCAACTGCGGAATACTATTGTGGAAAAGGGCTATTCTTTATCAGAGGCTTGTTTCGCATCGGCTATGGTAACACGATACGTATTAAACCGATCAAAGGGGGTGTGAACACGATGTTGCCCTGCTACCTTCCCAGAAGCAGGCGTTCTCCGCACCAGTTGTCCAGGCCGCACATGCTGCTGATCCGGTCAACCACGGACTGGATGTCGTATTCGATTCTCCGCCATTCAACGGTTCGCTTTGTCTGATCAAAAAGCACATAACAGGAGCGGTTGTCCCGGTCCCGGGGCTGGCCCACAGAACCGATGTTGATGATGTATTTCTTTTCTGGATCCAGGGTGACGGTTGATCCGTGTACCTGGGGATAATGAAAGACAATGTCCGAGTCCACGGCACAGGGATAATGGGTGTGACCGCAGAATGCGAGCCGGTCCACTTCCGTGAACATATCCTGAACCCGTTCCGGTTTGAATCTGCTGAAGACGTCCGGCATCACGTATTCAAAGGTCGGATCCAGCGGAGAGCCATGCACATACAGAAGGTCGCCGTCCCGTTTATGAGTGGGCAGGTTTTCCAGAAATCCCCAGTGCTCTTTGCTGGAGCTTTCCATGTCAAAGCATCGGGGGGATTCTTCTTTTTCCAGACAGGTGAGACAGACTCTGGAGAGTATTTTGGTTTCGTCTTCAGAGCCCTGGCATTTCATGATCTCGCGGGTAAAATCAATGGCCTCCTGGGCAATGTCATTGAATCCGATTGCACCGTGTGTGAGGGCATGGTCGTGATTTCCCAGGATGGTCTGTTTGGCACAGTCCATCACTTGTTCTGTGCATGAAACCGGATCCGGTCCGTATCCGACAATGTCTCCCAGACAGATGATTTCATCCACGTTATGCTGATCAATATCATTCAGTACATTCTGCAGTGCGTCTTCGTTTGCGTGAATATCGCTGATAAAGGCTTTCATTTTCGATCCAGATAATAGAATCATTCTCAGTGACGATCGTATCATCGACGATATCGACTTTTCCGATTTTGACGCCGATGATCTGTATTTCAGTCTTTAAAGGGCCTCATTATAATAAATGTGGGAAGTCCGGCAACCTTAAAATGATCCAGAACCTTTTTTATTTCCGGCTCTTTGGGAACCTCAGCCTGGAACTTGACTTTAACGTACCCGGCCAGTCTTTTATTTACTTTCGGATCCTTGAGTGTGGTTCGGTTCATGGCCATGCAGGATTTGCACCATGTGGCCCAGAAGTCAATAAGTACGGGTTTTCCTTCCCTGCGCGCGCGCCGCAGGCCTTCGGTCAGAGAATGCTCCCAGCCGCCTGAATCCTCGGAAGTATCTGCGCTGTTCATTGCATCCGGTTGTGGAGAAAGGAGCGTATACCCGGTATATCCGTAGTAAAGTGCAAGGGCCAGAATAAAAACACCGAAGACGATCTTAACACGCTTCATCCAGTTGCCCGGATTTGGAAGAACTGCAAGTCCGGCACCCGCAAAGGGCCAGGGAAGGGCCATTCCGATTCCCAGTATGAACGGCAGGAAGAGCCCCATAACATTGCCCGCGGAATAGAGGCTGCCGGAGAGAACCAGGACTGAGATTACAATCGGTGCAACACAGGCTCCGGCAAGCGCCGCGGAGATCAGCCCCATTAGAAATACAGCAGCCAGACCGCCTTTTTTAGAAAGCCGGTTCTTTATACCTCCACCCATGCCACTCAGGTCGATGGAAAAGACATCAAAGGTGGCCAGGGTGAGAATCAGAAAGATTACGGCAATCGCAAAGTTAAACACAGGCGACGCGTTGAGCGCGCCGAATGTTGATCCGGTGAAAACGACAAAGAGTCCGAGTCCCCCGTAGGCAATGGCAATACCCAGACCGTAGACGGCTCCGGCAATGAATCCGTGCTTTCTGGATTTGGCCTGTGTGCCGGCACCGATGATGGCCAGGTTAATGGGAATCAGTGGCAGAACGCATGGCGTGAGATTGAGCGCCAGGCCGCCGAGAAGAATAATAAGGATGGTCAGCAGAACGCCCTTCTTCTCCAGATCCTCAAGCGGTGTTTCTTCAGCCGGTTTCCCGGATTCGGCGCTCTCAATAAATGAGGTGAATGTATCTGCGTCCATATATCCGCTGGTTCGTGCGGCCTCAACGAATTTCTGTACCTCATTTTCCCATTCAGTTTCTGGTGACCGTGTTTTCACTCTTGCTGCAGTCGACGTATCCGCCGGGCCGGTATCCCCGGTGTCCGGTGTCAGGGTAATTTTCTTCGACTGGGGCATGTAGCACATATCAGCCCCGCACCCCTGATAGTCTACGGTTATATCAATGGCTTTATCGACGCTGCCAATCAGTTTATACGTAAATGTAACATTTTTTGTGTAGACCTTTTCTTCCTTTTCTGTGAACTTGTCAAGTTTTTTTTCCGGTTCAGGAAGGGTCAAGGGGGTGAGCTTGACCGCGTCATCCTGCGGTGTTACCTTCAGGGATTCGGCGTAGATGTAATTCCCGTTTTCGACAGTCAACCGGACGGCGACCACCGAATCCGTGCCGTTGCGGATGCGTTCAGCCGTAACTGTAAAAGGCTCTGCCCCGAGCAGTGTGGAAACGGTCAGTAAAAAAGAAAACAGCATCATGAACACGCGTTGTTTCATTTTTCAGACTCCTGGTATGATTGAAGATGTTTTCCAGCGGCAATACGCACACCGGGTATCAGCCGTGAACTCACGCTGACCGAGGTCAGTCCGTAATTCATCAGTTGTTCCAGGTGCTGGGGGCAGCCTGCGAGTTCGCCGCACAGAGAGATTGGTTTACCGGTTCGGGCGGCTGCCCGGTTGAGCATGTCCAGAACCTGCCAGAAGGCGCCATGGTCCGACCGGTAGTCTGCGGCCACGAGTTCATTGTTGCGATCCACGGCAAAAAGATATTGAATGAGGTCATTGCTTCCGATGCTGGCAAAGTCGGTCTGATTCAGGATGGCTTCCGCCTCAAGGCAGGCGGAGGGGACTTCAAACATGACCCCGTGTTTGAGGTTCGACACGTCCATATCCCGGACCGCTTCCATAAACGATTTTCGAAGCGTGAGGAACTGATGCAGGTTGATGATCATGGGATAGAGCACATGGACCGGACCATGCGCAGAGGCCCGGGTTACTGCGCGGGCCTGGGCGGCAAGCAGGTCCGGTCTGGCAAGCAGAAGCCGGGCACCGCGAAGCCCCAGATAGGGATTTTCTTCGGACGGAAGATCTAAGAACGGTGCGTCCTTGTCCCCTCCGATATCCAGCAGTCTGAGGTAAACCGACTTCCCGTTCATTTTCCGGACAACCGAGGTATAGAGTTCGTACTGCTCATCTTCCGTAAGCAGGCGATCCTGGGCGAGAAACTCGAATTCTGTTCTGTAGAGTCCGATACCTTCAGCCTGCATGGTTTCGGCAAGGTCGGCTTCGTGCGACCGGCTGATACTGGCCATGACCGTAAACCCCTTTATCGGCTGGATCGCAGGGGGAAGCGTTTTTTCGCGAACACCGATTGAGGGATACCGGGCGATGGTCTCTTCCGATGGCCATATAAATACGGTTCCGCTGTCACCGTCCAGCAGCACTTCGGTTCCGCAGAGCACCTTGCTGTGAATATCTGAAATACCGCTGATCGCCGGAATCCCGAGGCTTCGCGCCAGGATGGCGGCATGGGAGCCTACACCGCCTTTTTCCGTAATAAAGCCGAGAGTGTGTTCAGTGTCCAGTTCCATGGTCAGTCGAGGAGTCAGCTCTTCGGCAATTACAATACGGTCCTTTCCCCGCTGGCAGTGTTCTTTGTCACCGCATTGAAGCGTGGGGTTCATATTACGCAGAACATCCAGCATCCGTCTTTTGACCTCACCGATGTCCGTAACCCGTTCCCTGATGTACGGGTGTCTATTGCGGAAATTTTGTTTTCATAGGTGTCCAGTACCTGTGAGACCGCGACCTCGGCGTTACGTCCTTCTTTCAGGATCGCGTCGGATATTTCCGCAGCAAGAGTCTTGTCCGTAAGGATCATTCTCTGAGCAAGAAAGATATTGGCTTCGGCTTCTCCGATTTTTTCCTGAACATCTGTTGCGATTAAATTCAGACGCTCTTTAACAAGGGATACCGCCCGTTCAAATCGTCCCATTTCTTTTTCCCTTCCGCTTCCGATTACCTTGTAGATGGGTAGATTGCTGTGGCGGTTTTCATTAAACAGACATGCCCCGGCCAGCGCGATACCGCTGCTCAATGAAAGCCCTTTTAATGGAGTGTCGTTCTTAATCGCAGTCATTTTTCCGTTGTTCGTAAAAAAAAATAATTATATTCATTTTATGTAAGTTGCAAGAGATATCAATTACATCGAAGGAACCGTATCGCGGATGGCGTTCTGAATGTGCTTGAGTATGTCCATGGGACAGACCGGCTTTTCAAATAGATGATTGGCTCCCATGCGTATCGCTTTTTCCCGGATTTCACACACGTCTTCCGCGGTAACTATAATGATCTGAGCATCGGGAAAGGTATCCCGTGCCATCCGGACAACATCCAATCCTTCGCGGCTGTCGGTTCCGTTCAGCCGCAGGTCGGACAGAACCAAATCGTACACATTATTTCTGATCAGCGCTTGCGCCTGGTTCAGGTTTGTTACGGTGTCTACACACGCTCCCATTCCTTCAAACAGGTTTTGATAAACACTGTTGACGATTGTGTTGTCATCTACAATAAGTATCTTGCATCCATTCATGATATTTTTCCATAAAAGGTTCCACATAATACAAGCAAACATGCTGCCAATGCATGAAGAGACATAAGCTCTTTTTTGTAGAATGGTTATGTCTTATCATACATGGAAGTGCTTCTCAATTGCGGAAAATTATGCCTAAAATGATAATTGATTTTCCTCTTGCGGCATCGGGAGCGCAGGATACAATTGGGTAATTTTAAACACGAAACTTCAAAGGAATCAACTCATGGAATTAAACAGCAAAGACGTTGCAATCGTTCGTGAACTGGCGCAACAGACGGCGGAAATTACGATACTGCCTGTACAGGATGAGAAACGCCGGCTGTGGCGGGCGCTCAACAGCTGTAAGGCTGAACGGCCCATGGTCATGGTGGACCAGGTCTGCTGGAATGAAATGAATGTCAACGATGAGTTGACTTTGTTTTGCAGTGATGAGTCCTGCCGGGAATACGAAGACCGACTGCGGCGAATTCTTTTTCAATGGAAACACTTTCCCGTGGACATGGTGGTGGAGCCCTTTATCCGGGTTCCGCTTGCGATTACCAATACGGGATTCGGCATTAAGACCGAGGAAGAGGTATCTGTCAGCGATCCGACGAATGCGGTGGTGGGGCACAAATATGAAAATCAGTTTCAGACCGAAACCGACCTTGAAAAGATTCAGACTCCCCGGATCACCCATGACCGGGCCGCGACCGATCACCGGCTGGCCGTGGCCCACGAACTCTTTGACGGCATTCTGGAGATCCGGCCCTGGGGATTTAATCCGTACCTGTCGCTCTGGGATCCCATTTCCACGTGGATGGGCGTACAGGGAGCGCTCTATGCCATGATAGACCAGCCGGATCTGATGCACGGAATAGTTTCCCGGATGACCGATGGATACCTGAGTATGCTTGATCAGCTGGAGAAAAAGGGACTTCTCTCGGGTCCGCAGAGCCTGATTCACTGCACGGGCGCCTGGACCGACGAACTGCCGGAGAACGGGTATAATCC
>CAZGEP010000156.1:0-10997 GCA_964524955.1 uncultured Planctomycetota bacterium
TCTTTGGCCTTGAAATGAATAAGAATATTATTTTCTGAAAGAAGCTCGCTCAATTTCATAGGTGTTTCCTCCTAACGATACAAACAACGGTTACTTGAAAATCAGCACAGAACAGTTTGCGTTTTCAACAGTTCGTTCAATATGGCCCTTGGCCAGACGATTCATCTGTCCGGAAACCTTTTCCGGATATGCCATGACAATCAGATCACACTTGAAACGGTTGGCATGATTGAGGATTTCATTCTCAATCACGCCGTTTGCCTGATGGATCATGACCGGAATGCCGCGAGACTTGGCCGTGTCTTCAAAGTGGTAGAGGTATTTCCAGCCGTTCTCTTCCATTTCCACTTCAATCTCGGACAGGCTCTTACCGGTGATCCGGTTCATACGGTTGACCAGCATTTTGTCAACCACATGCAGCAGGATCAGGGTCGCCCCGCCTTCTTCGGCCATGTCAATGGCGAGTTTTGCTGCCTGGTTACTGGTCTGTGAACTACCGATAACCAGCAGTATCATTTTATACATATTCTTGGACATTATTGCCTCCGGTTATGCACTTTCGCTTTTAAGAAGTTTACGCCTGAACAGCTCTTCACGCTCGTTCTCTTCCATAACGGATTTGATCCACTTGATATTCTGCTCTGCTTCAGGAATAAATACATTCTCCAGCGCATTGATGCGCTTCTGGGTTTTTTCAATTTCAATGGCCAAACGCCAGATCGACGTAACCGTTTCAATGTGCTGCGCCAGAATATCCAGGGCATCTTTCAGGTCCGTGATGGTGCTGTCCAGAGGAAGGGTGGTTCCGATCATGCCCGGGGCGTCCAGCTCCTGGCCCGAAGAAATGCTGACTTCGGGAAGTGAGATTCCCATTACGCTTCGTTCCTGTATTTCCAGTTCCAGGTCGGGTTGGTGAACGGATACGGAGCGTTGAATGATGTCATCTCCGGTTCCCAGTGTCGCGGAGAAAAAGTGATCAAACGACCGGCTGAGTTTTTCCTGAAGCTGTTCTTCAGTATCCGCGAATCCGGAAACAATATTCATCAGCTCCATGACCAGCACGTCCCGCTTCTGATGAAGCAGTTCGGCTCCCTCGGACGCGAACCGCAGGTCTTTCTGCAGGCTGAACATGTTCGCTTTGGTGGGTGCGGGACGTCTAAACGCCATGGTCAGTCTCCCATATCCTCACTGATTCCGTCCAGAACCGTATAGTATTTATCAAGTTCATCCTGACTGACCCGGTGCAGGGCTTCCATGGGAATCTTACCGAGCAGGGTCCAGGCGGTATCCAGTGTTTCTTCAATGGTTCGGCGTTCATCCGGAGAGATGTTGATGAATTCATTCTCAAAGGCCTCACCGAACCGAAGGTGTCTCCGGTCGCTGTCCGTGAGTTCTTCCTCGCCCACGATCGCTGCCAGCGAACGGATATTGCCGACCGCGGAATAGCTGGCGTAGAGCTGGTTGGCGACATTGGGATGATCGTCCCGGGTTTTTTCCTTGCCAATAGCGTCCTTCATGATTCGGGACAGGGACGGCAACGGATTGATCGGGGGATAAATTCCCTTTTGCAGCAGTTCGCGGTCCAGTACGATCTGGCCTTCCGTGATGTACCCGGTCAGGTCAGGGATCGGGTGCGTGATATCATCGTTGGGCATGGTCAGTATCGGAATCTGCGTAATGGAGCCGCTGGACCCTTTGATCCGTCCGCAGCGCTCATAGATACTGGCCAGGTCGGAGTAGAGGTAGCCGGGGTATCCCTTACGGCTGGGCACTTCATTGCGGGCGGATGTCAATTCGCGCAGGGCCTCGCAGTAGTTGGTCATGTCCGTCAGGATGACCAGTACGTGGTAGTTGTGTTCAAACGCCAGGTATTCGGCCAGAGTCAGGGCGAAGCGCGGTGTGACGATTCGCTCTTCGGGCGGATCAGAGGCCAGATTCAGAAACATGGTGGCGTTTTTGATGGCACCGGTCTTTTCAAATTCTTCCCGAAAAAAGTCTGCGTCATCGTTCTTGACGCCCATGGCCGCGAACACCACCGCGAATTCCTCTTTCTTACCGCGGACCCGTGAATGCCGCGCAATCTGGGCCGCAAGTTCGTTGTGCGGCATGCCGTTTCCGGAAAAGACCGGAAGCTTCTGACCGCGCACCAGGGTGTTCATGCCGTCGATGACCGAAATACCGGTTTCAATCACGTCCATGGGATAATCCCGCATCACCGGATTGATGGAGCTGCCGTAAATATCCCGCTGTTCGCCGCTGAACGGAAGGGGGGCTCCGTCAATAGGTTCACCGATTCCGTTCAGGATGCGGCCGAGCAGTTCTTTGGATACATTGAACTCCAGTGTCTTTCCCAGAAACTTGACCGTGGTTCCGTTCAGCGAGAGCCCCTTGGCCCCTTCAAAGACCTGAATAATAATACGCTTGTCCGAAATGTCGAGAACGTTCCCATGCCTGTTTTGACCGTCGCTGCCGATGATTTCCACCAGTTCGCCGTATGAGACGTTCGCTACGGGGTCTACAACAATAATCGGCCCGTTTGCCTGTCTGAGACCTTTGTATAATTTTCCTCCAGCCATGGGTACAACCTCACTGGTTAAATGTTTCGTCGATTTCGTTCATAAGTTCGTTCATTTTCTCCACCTCATTCTGCGCATACGTTTCCTTCATTCGGAAAATTTTTTCCACTACCGGGGCGTTCATGACTTCGTAGAGCGGTTTGCCGAAGGAACATGCCTTTCTGGCAGCTTCGTAAAAATGAAGAATGATTTCCATCATGGCCAGCTGTTTTTCTGCTGGACAGAAACTGTCCACTTCGCTGAACGCGCTCTGCTGGAGAAATCCCTCCTTGATCATGCGCGCGGACTCCAGCGTAACCCGTTGTCCGTCCGGAAGCGCATCCGGACCGATCAGTTTGACGATATTCTGCAGCCGATCGTCTTCCTTGAGCAGGGCGGTGGCCCTTTCCCGGAGATCTTTCCAGGATTTATCGTAATGTCGCTCCCACCATTCGGAGACATCGTATTCTGTATAGGAGGTGTTCCAGTGAATGGAGGGAAAGTGCCGGGAGCTGGCCAGGTCCTTGTCCAGTCCCCAGAAGGTCCGGACAAAGCGTTTGGTGTGGCTGACCACCGGGTCGGAGAAGTCGCCGCCCGGAGGAGAGACCGCGCCAATGATGGTGACCGATCCTTCGCGGGATTCATCGTCGGGGCTGACCTTCACCTTGCCGGCGCGTTCATAGATATCACCGATCCGCGAAGCCAGATACGCGGGGTAGCCTTCTTCGGCAGGCATTTCCTCCAGACGACCGGAAATTTCCCGAAGCGCCTCGGCCCAGCGGCTGGTGGAGTCGGCCATGATGGCCACATGGTATCCCATGTCGCGGAAGTATTCGGCCAGGGTGATTCCGGTGTAAATACTCGCCTCTCTGGCAGTCACCGGCATGTTCGAGGTGTTGGCAATCAGCGCGGTGCGTTCCATAAGCGGTTTGCCTGTTCTCGGGTCCTTGAGCGCGGGAAATTCTTCCAGCACCTGTGTCATCTCGTTGCCGCGCTCGCCGCAGCCGATGTAAATGATAATATTCACGTCTGACCATTTGGCAAGCTGATGCTGAGTGACGGTCTTGCCGGTACCGAATCCGCCCGGGATGGCGCAGGCTCCGCCTCTGGGCGCTGGAAAGAAAAAGTCCACCACGCGCTGGCCTGTAATCATGGGAACGCGCGGGGGGATACGCCGAGTTACGGGCCGCGGGGTTCGGACCGGCCAGCGATGCATCATCTGGAGTTTTTTCGTTCCCTGGTCGGTTTCGACTTCGGCAATATCATACTGCACGGTATATTCACCGGCCGGTGCAATCCATTTGACGGTTCCGGAAACTCCCGGAGGAACCAGGACGCGGTGGGTGATCATGTCAGTCTCTGGTACTGTGCCCAGAATGGAATTTGCGAAAACATTCGTACCGGCTTCAACGCTCGGTGTAAACGACCACTTTTTTTCAAAATCAATGCCTGGAGCGAAAACACCGCGCCGGATAAAGGTGCCGCTCTTTTCCTTGAGTGTTTCCAGTGGACGCTGCAGACCGTCGTACGTGTTTTTCAGTATTCCGGGCCCCAGCACCACAGAGAGTGGTTCATTGAGCGAGACGATTTTTTCTCCAGGCTTGAGCCCGATGGTGTCTTCGTATACCTGAATGGTTGCGATATCGTTTTCCAGACCGATGATTTCTCCGGTCAGTTTTTCAGCACCGACTTCAACCTGGTCGTTCAATCCGGCATTACCCATGCCGGATGCGAATACCACGGCCCCGTTGATTCGGATGATTTTTCCTTCAATCTTGTCGGTATCCATAGTGGTACTTCCTTCGTATTTAGAAATCCAAAATAGCAGCGATTCGGCCTCTGAGTGTCGGATACTTGCGTTCGAGCCGGGCATCAAAGGTGTTTTCGTAGATGATCTTACCGTCTGTACTTAGTGCGATGGGCCCGCCGGACGTGATCGTATCCGTCTGTTCAATAGAAACCGGAACCCCGCCGCATTCGGTCTGGTCTTTCATCAGTTCATATTCCTCCGGTTTGAATTGGACGCGTGCGGAATTTTCGGCCAGCTCCCGAACCGCTTTTTCGGTCAGCTTGATCAGGAGTTGTCTGCGTTTGTCTCGATCCGTGAACGTGGACAGCTGCTGGAGGGCGCGTTGAAATATTTCTTCCACGGCCCATTCCTGTTTTTTCAGAACCACACGAACTTCGCGGGTTTCGATGTCAGACATGGATGCTTTCTTTTCCGCATCAATGGCGTTCTTCTGTCTTTCCTCGGTTTCCTGTTTGCGTTTTGTGCATTCATTGTTGACGTTGCGGATGTCGCGTTCCGCCACCTTCCGCGCCCGTTCAACAATCGCATCCGCTTCGGACATCGCCTTTTCTTTGACCCGTTCCGCCAGAGCTTTGAAATCACCGGAAATTTCCATAGTTATAACCTTATGCCTAATGAACGTTGAAGATATTCTTTGATCTCAGCCGCGTCTCCTTCACGTCGGAACCGGTCCGGAATTCGCAGAACCAGCGGAAGCTTTCTGCGCTGGATGTAGGTGCGAAATGCATCTCCCATCATTGCCGCACACGAACTTGAAACCAGGACAATACCAACGTCTTGTTCCTGCATGAACCGGTTGATCTTATCATTGACTTCTTGCTCGTTTCCTGCTGTTTCACCGGGGATGCCTGCGATCCGGAAGAGTTCTACAGAGAGCCTGTCTCCAACGAGTCGAATTTTCATATTTTTGTCATAATGATAATGGATATCAGAAGTCCGTAAATCGCGATACCCTCTGCCAGTGCAACGAAGATCAATACCTTACCCATAATCTCCGGTTTCTCTGCCACAGCTCCAATGGCAGCGGAACCGGTTATCGAAACCGCGATTCCGGCGGCAATGGACGAAAGGCCTGTTGCAATGGCTGCGGCAATAAACGCGATACCTGCAGATCCCGTGTTCTTTTTTTCCGAATCCGTTGATGCCTGCACAGCGGCTTTATCGTGATGCTGAGCGGAAACCGAGTTGCTTGTCAGAAAAAAAGGCAATGTGAAAATAGCAAGCGCCATGATAAATAGAAAATAATTACCGACCTTGCAAACACGTATAAACGTACTCATTAAAACCTCCATAAAAAAAAGATTATTCCAAAGATTATTCCTTGGATATACACAGCGGTGAATACTCGATACCGCCTCCCTTGAAAAACTTGGAAAAAAATTCGTAATAGATCAGACGCATGCACTGGATGGTCACAATCATACCTTCGAGCATGATAATCAGCAAATGTTCCAGCGGCAGCGTGATCAGATCGTCTCCGGACCCGGGCACCATTTCCGCAATAATAAAAGTGGTCATGCTCAGCGCGGCATGGGCCAGGCCAAACGCGGCAATACGCAGAAAACTCAGTGAATTGGTGAAGAGATTCATGATGATCTCCACCGGCGAGAAAAAAATCTTGGCCGGATCCGTATCTCCCTTGTTCAGGTACAATTGTCCGGCTACAATAATCAGAATGGGCAGCAGCAGAACCGCAACAACGATAAACAAGGGAACCGGCAGATTTTTCTTGAGTGTCCAGAATACCAGCGTGAGCAGCAGCATCCAGTAGAATATCAGGCTGGCGACACTCCATTCTCCGGTGTATGCCTCTGCCTTGTTTTTATGGTTAAGGGCCTGAATAATGTTCAGGACAATACCCAGCGAAATAATGAGCGCGCCCAGAACAAATGCCGCTCCCAGAAATACCACGAGATTATCTCCATGGGCTGGCCGAAGCCAGAGAGGTTGCAAGACGGCGTCGTCTTCGATTCCGAACACCGATCCGTAAAGAAAGCCGAACCCAACACTGGACAAGCCTGCCAAAACAAGTATTTTTCCAAGATCCCGGAACGGAGCCAGCAGCTTATACGGTAGTATAGCCATGCACAGTCCAAAGAGCGAAAGTACGGAACCGTGCCCGACATCTCCGAACATCATTCCGAACATCACCATAAAGGACAGTGCCAGAAAGGGGGTTGGATCAATATCATTATATCCGGGAAGGCCGTAGATTCTTGTCAGCAATTCAAAGGGACGGAAGATGGAAAAATTTTTGAGCTTGGTTGGAACCTTGGGTCTTTCCATATTCTCCGCGGGTTCAATCTCAACGTTATGCTGTTCGGGCAGCTCGGTCTCAAGACATCGTATTAGCTCATCGTGCTTTGATTCCGGGATGAATCCTGCAATAATGCGGGTCTGGCCGGCTTTACCGAAGTTTTCCATGGAGGTGAGCAGCATGGCGTGAATGTTCAGAGCGGTTTTGGTCCAGTTGAGCTTTTTGCACCATTCTTTCTTCAGGGACCGGAACCGGCGTATCAGTTCCGCCAGGTTGTCACGCAGTTGCCAGAGTTCCATCTCCACAAGATCCAGTCCGTCCTCAAAGGATGTCTGAAAGCGTTCCGGAATTTTGTGATGAACAAAATGGGCTTTGGCCAGCATATCCTCAAAATGGATTGCATCCTGCTTGTCACCGATCAGCAGGATCGTGGTGCCCCGCATTTTCAGGGATCGGGATATCATTTCATAGAGATGGCCTTTGAGGTCTTCCTTGAGTGTGAAAAAGGAACTGGTATCGATAATTCCGTAGGCCACATACAGATGTTCGATCTCAGTGATGTCCTGAAAGGACAGGCCGTTTGTATTCAGCAGGTGCATTTCTTCGGAAATAAAGTCCAGTTCGCTGATTTCATTTTCCAGTTCTTTTCGTTCCAGCAGTATACGGTTGAGTTCGCGCTGGATGTCAGCCAGTTCCTGAGAAGTATTTTCAATGAGTTCTTCTGTGTTTAAATCGAGAATGTCCTGCATCTGTTTGTGATCGAGTGTCCGTACCGGCAGGTTCATCTGTTTGAGCAGGGCTGTGGCCTGGTTGGATAGTCGCTTGCAGTCTTTATCCGAAGAGGTGTCATCGTCGATTGAGAAGGGGATCAGCGAATCTGTAACGGTTTTACGCAGGTCAATGATGTGCAGGTATCCTTCCCGGACCAGCGTTCGTGTCAGATCCGGAATTTCTTCACTCAGGCTCAGAATATTTACATGAAGCATTTTTTCCGGTGTAAACATCAGGCCACTCCAGCGAGATAATTCATGGTTTGTTCGGGTTTCATACCGAGGTCGCGGGATTCAATGATAAAGATAAGATTTTGAACTTCGAGTATCTTGATAAAATTGAATGAAAGAAGAAACTCAACGCCGATACCAGCCCGAAGCTGCTGCCGGGATGCAATTTCAGACAGAAATTTTCGGAAATGGAAGTCCAGGTTGTTGAGATCAAAGGAGATTTCGGAAATCCGTTTGTATAATTTCTGAGAAAAGAGAAGAGATGTCAGGTGGCGAAAGGTTTCCTCTGCACTCAGGCTCTCGATTTCCGTCAGACAGGTTTTCAGCTCTTTGTCCTGCAGCATAATGGAAAGAAACTTTTGTGCAGCCTTGCGGTCTCCCTGTCTGCAGAAAAGAATGCGCAGGGTCGAACGGATCACGGTAAAGCCAAGGTATGCCCGGAAAACATTATTTCCGGAGCGCGGATCCGCAGAAAGCAGAGACTCACATTCATCCGCAGCTGTCAGCCATTCTCCCAGAAAGGCCACCTCCAATTCCGTTGTGATTGCGGATACGTCACCGCTTTCCTTGTATAGATCCATCGCAAACGCAAGCGGCTTGCTGAACATGGTACGGGTCAGCATCTGCTCAAGTACGGCAAAATTGGTTGCCGCGCTAAGCTGGTTGATATCCACCAGGCCGTACATGCCGGTATCGTACAGGGAGTCAACCTGCACGGGTTTGGCTTCGGGTACTTCATGGATGTGGCGGATCATGGCTTCAATGTTCAGCAGGTCAAAATGGTAAATAAAGAAACTGAGCAGGTGTCTGAGTTTTCCGTAGCTGAAATGAATGAGTTTTTCTGCGCAAAGAATACTGGATTCACGGATTTCCTTTTCTGCCTGAATGCTTCCGATGGAATCCGATGAAATCATTTTTTTTCGTGTCAGCCACGTGAGAACCTCTCTGGTGGACTTCATCTCTGCCAGGTGTTTCCATTCCTCCAGTGTCAGAAAAGCGCTTTGCATGGCACGGGCTCTGGCTCCGGGGGCTGCGCATCGTATCATATTCAGCATGATCAGACAATCTCCCGCAGTACCGCTTCAACGGCTTCGTCGGTTTTATCGGCGACCTTTTTATCAATCTCGCTGCAGATATTTTCCATCCGCTGCTTCGATGCTTCACGTACCTGCCGCAGTTCGTCTTTCAGCTTGGATCGGTAGGACGTGTGGAGGTCTTCAATGAATTCACTGGTTTCGCGCTTGAGGTCGTTGATTCTGGATTCAGCGTCTGCCTTGACTCTTTCGGCTTGCTCGTTTGCCTGCTGAATGATCTTTTTTCCTTCGTTTTCAGCGTCCATCAGTTTCTGGATATTTTCGTTTCGTTTCATCGGTTCTCTCCATCGTGTTTCTTTTGATCCCTTTCTGATCCTTTGGTGTCCGATGTGCCCTGCAGGCTCTTAACAATTACATAAATGATGCCAAGAAAAAAAAACAGCCGAACCGCAGCTAAAACAATAACCAGAAGGTATTCAAAAGGTAACATTTCAGACCTAAAGCGCGCAGTAAAAAGAGAGTGAATGAATGCATCAATTATGAAAAAAGGTTGAAAACATTTATTATATTCTTCACGAAAGGATTGCAAGAAAAAAACATGGAAAAACAGTGCTGAGAGAAGAGGGCAAAAATGGTATTTGTTGTTGGTGAATTATCAGTGGAAAAGGGCTTCTTTCTTTCCTTTTCACGTTCCATTCGTTACTCTGTGGTGCATGTATGTCATAATTTGGATATGCATATCAATAAATGGTCCTTGAAATAAATCGTGCCACACATTATACTGCCTGAAGTGTTGATTGAGAATAATGTAAATCAGAAAATGTACATTGTTTTGGGAGCCAGTTATGCCTAAGATTACATTTATTGGAGCCGGCAGTTTTGGATTTACCCGAAATCTGGTCAAGGATTGTATGACCTATCCCGGATTGGAGGGCGCCACCCTGTCCCTGATGGATATCAATAAGGAGCGCCTGGAGTTTGCCAGAAAGTCTGTGGAAAAGATTATTGCGGCCGGCAATTATTCGGCCAAGGTCGAGACAACCATGGACCGCAGACAGGCACTCAAAGGAGCGGATGCGGTACTGGTGACCATTCTTGCGGGCCGGACCAATGTATGGAAATGGGATGTTCTCATTCCCAATACATACGGCGTGAGCACCTGCGTGGGGGATACCCGCGGCCCGTCCGGTATTTTCCGGGCGCTGCGCACCATTCCCGTGATGCTGGACATTGTCAAGGACATGGAAGAGCTCTGTCCCAACGCTGTTATGCTCAACTACACCAATCCCATGGCCATGCTATGCCGGGCAATGCAGCGTAAGAGCGAGTTGGCGATAAGCGGACTCTGCCACAGCGTTCAGGGAACATCTAAGATGCTGGCAGGCTGGTGCAAGGTGCCGTATGAAGAACTGGTATACACCTGTGCGGGAACCAATCACATGGGATGGTTTGTCAAGCTGGAACACAAGGGCAAGGATCTGTATCCCAAGCTGCGTCGGGCGATTACCCGGGATAAGAAAATCCTCAATCACGAGCAGGTTCGCAATGAGCTTTTCCTGCAGCTCGGATATTATATTACCGAGTCCAGCGGTCACAACTCTGAATACACCTGGTGGTTTCGGAAACGCAAAGACCTGATTAAAAAATACTGTACCACAGGGACCGGTTGGAACCCGGGCAAGGAAAGTTATATTCTTAAGTGCTATCAAGACGGCGAAAAGACCTGGAAAAAACAGGCACGGGAGTGGCTGAAAAAAGATGAGATTGACCTTAGCCGCGGCCATGAATACGCAGCCGCAATCATCAATGCATGGTGCGGAGGCGATTTGTTTGAGTTCAACGGCAATGTTCCCAACAAGGGACTGATCGACAACCTGCCCCAGGATGTCTGCGTGGAGGTTCCGGTGGTGGCAGGGAATCGGCAGCTCAAGAGCATTCACGTGGGAGCTCTTCCGCCGCAGTGTGCTGCACTCAACAAGATTACGGTTGCCAGTGAGGAAATGGCAGTGGAAGCCGCGCTGACTGGTGATCCGGAAATGGTCTTTCACGCAGTCTGTTATGATCCGCTTACGGCGGCGGTTCTTTCACTGGAAGAAATTCGTAAAATGGTCAACGAGATGTTTACCAAGAGCAAACGCTATCTGCCGCAGTTCAAGAAGACGAAGATTTAGTCGTGTTAATGATATTCCAATAGACTGCGTTAGATGCTTTGGCCACGGCCACGGCCAGGTCCGGCGGGTGGTCGGCCTGGCATTTGAACCGGGGTCGTACGCGTTTGTTGGGTGTGAAAAAGACAGCCATACTGAATACACATTCCCGGGTGGATACAATGCCGGTATC
>CAZGEP010000157.1:0-7115 GCA_964524955.1 uncultured Planctomycetota bacterium
GAACTCGTACTCAGAGGAATTAAACTCCAGTCCCCACAAACTCTGGGACGTTAACCAGATTTTGGTACTCGGCCGTCCGGTCAACTGGAACACGCTGGTGGGCAACCAGGGAATCCGTGGATACTACAGGGGAATACACAAAAAGATTCCCAACTACAATACACATCCCTCTCATACCTGGCTTCGATTCTGCTCCATGCACAATCCGGTGGCAGGCATGAATTACGGCACTGCACTGCGGTGGAATGTCAATCAGATGTTCGGCCAGCCGTGCGGTGTTAAGAGCGCAAATGTCACGTATATTGACGGCCATGTCCGATTTGTGGGCAAAACGCACGATTTCGGTCCGGATAGCACCCAGGGACGTGTTTCCCTGGACGATGGCTGTTATATGCGTCCCTACCTCCAAATGTGTCGATAATGTGAAGAAAGTAATGTGACGACACTCTCTTCTGTAGAATAAGGCGTCTCTTCCTGCAGGCATCATTTCTCTGATTCTGTTGACATTCCATGTTCCAGGTACCCCCTGGAGAGTTTAAATAAAAAGACTTGACACCACGCTTCGCAGTTATATAATATACCAAAAAAGATTCAATAAATATACCACAAAAAAGAAGTTGTCCCGGGAGGTAGAAGCGCCTTGTTAATTACCTGCGTCACAAGTGCTGGCTTCTTCCGGAAAAACGCACCGGCGAATACCTGTCGGTCATGAGCCGGGTGCTCCGGGTTGATCCCATGGATCCCTTTGATTTTACACGGGCGGTTCGCCAGGGACGGGAGCAGGCCCGGCAGAGCGCGGATGCGTATCGCCGGTTTGCACCCGGGTTTGAAAACGCTTACCAGCTGGATACGGGTGATCTTCTCCGGTAATTTCCAGTTAAGGAATTCGTAAAAAATAATAATAGTGGTTGACAATGTCCTTTTAGGGGTTAAAATATATACCAGATGGGTAACAGGGCAGGATCCAGTAAGGCTGTTATCTGTTGATCCACGAGTGGCAGATTGATTCGGGTTTGTTGCCAGTGTTAATAGTCCAATTTTTATTAAGGAGGTACGAATGATTGGCAGATTAAGTCTGATTGGGATCACTGGAATGCTGGTTCTGGTTTCCATGGCATGGTGTGAGCAAGATAATAAAACGAAATCCAAGGCTCCGGAAACCGAACTGGGCAAGCTGGCCGCCAGTCTGAAGCCGGGTGAGATGAAGGAACTCAAGACCAAAGGTTACACAGGCAGTGTCCTGAAGTCGTGGTACTCCTGGGATCACGATGAAAAGGGAACCCGTATTTACGGCGCACAGAAAATGTTCAATGTTGCCATATCCTGGTCACACGATGCCAAATGGGATCCAGTCACCCGGCAGGTGCTCTTTATCGGTATCGGTCATTATGCTTCGCTGAAGTTTCTGTCCTATTCAGCGGACACCAACACGTGGACACTGATGTCGGTTCCGACCTGGTGCGATCCGCGAGAAATTAAGTGCGAAGTAACCGAGGTTCTTCCTGAGAAACGAATCAAGTTCTCGGCAGGAAAGGTTCAGGGCATGTGGCCGGAGGCGGATCTGGACATCTTTCGAGACAAGAAGATGATCGCAGAGGCGCGTGTTGTAGAGGTGGGTAAGAATGAGAGTTTTGCCCTGATCCGCAGCGCATCCGGCGAGATTGCTCCAAAAGACATTGTTCGCAATCGCAAGCCTTCGAATGTTGGGTACGACAAGAAAACAAAGAATAGAAACTGGCCCCGCGGCCATACCTATGACCGCCTGGCAATCAGCCCCGAGCATCGCCTTTTTGCGATCAACTGGCATGGACTGTATACCTACAACATTGATGAGCGAGAGTGGTCAAGGGGGCCGGTAGCGCCTGCCGGTGGCAAGGATGCTCTTCAGCTTGCAGAATATTTTCCCGATATGAAGGCGTTTGTCTATACCCGAAGCTGGGGCAAAGAGACGCTGGCATGGCGTCCTGATAGTAAGAAGGTTCGCTCTCTGAGTTCGAAGCGGACTTTTGGAATGCACGGTGTGTTGGAGTATAATCCGGTTTACAATATTCTGGTGTTCGGCGGTGGGGACGGAGGCAAGTCCTTCTTCAGCATGGACGCCAGCGGCAAACTGCGCAAACTCAAGAATTCTCCCATAGCTGTTTCATGCCGGGAGATTAGCAAGTTTCTGTGTGATCCTGTGAGTGGTGAGTTTGTGGTCCAGGAGTCCAAAAGGCCTGAGCGGTACAGGATTCCAACCGGATGGGGTCAGAAAATTACGAATCGGACATATGCATTCCATCCGATCCGGAATGAATGGCGCGAGATTCCCGGTCTGAGACTGCCGATGGGTTTGGGGCTGGCAGTGAATACCTACGGGGTGCTGATGTTCTGTACAGGGGGCCGTGTCTTTGTATACAAGCACAAGCCAGTCTTTACCGATGAAGAGACGATGGAAACCAAAACTGAGAACACGGAAACAGGAAAGGAGTAAGGTTATGTCGGAAAAAACAAAAACAGGCAGCATTCTGGCGTGCGGTACCCTGAGTTATCGCCAGGAATCTCTGGAGCGGGCCATGGAAGGGATTGCTGCGGCCGGTTTTCCGGGTGTGGAAGTCGGATGCGTCTGCGGATATTGCGAGCATATTGTGCCGGAGAAGATGTCGGAAAAAGATATCGATGACCTGGGCGCGCTGGCGGATAAACACAACCTTAAAATCGTAAGCATTGCCGGGCACATTGATTTTGCCTGTCCCCTGATCGGCAAGGGACCTGAGGCTGCGGCTGAAGGATTCGGCAAGCTCAAAGCGCGTGTGGATGTAGCCTCCCGGTTGGGCGTGGGCGTAGTCAATACCGGAGTGGGGGTGGCGGCTGAAGACGAAGACATGGAAAAATTCTATGACGAACTCCGTCGGTTCCTGGATTACGCGGGTGAGCATAATGTCAAGATCGGCGTGGAGAGCCACGCAGGCGTAAGCGAGACCGCCAGGGCAAGCCTGGAGTTCTGCCGCACAGTCAATCATCCCTGCCTGGGCATCAACCATGATGCCGGCAATGTCCGGTTCTACGCGGGACAGGACCCGGTGGCGGATCTGGAAAGCGTGGCGGATGAAATCGGTGAGTGGCTGATTCATGTTCACATCAAGGACCATCGGGGCAGCAAAGGCGACTGGGATTTTCCGCCGCTGGGCGAAGGTGAGCTGGATCAGCAGGCGCTGGCAGCACTCTACAAGAGCATCGGTTATCAGGGGCCGTACAGTCTGGAAATCGAATTCAAGGGCGTGGACACCGACGATCCCACACCCGAAATCATTGACCAGGGGGTTGCACAATCCTGTACATTCATGAAAAATCTTGGACTGGAGGAATAAGCAATGGACAAGAAGCGAATCGGACTTGGTGTCATTGGTATTAATCCTCACAATATGGGCAGTACGATGATGCTGCTGAAAAACGAACCAGACCTGCGGTATGACATGAACGCGGTCTGCGCACGCCGAAAAGAAGTGATTACCGCCTATGCAAAGGAGCAGGGCATTCCCTGTGCAACCACGGATTACAAAGAGCTGGTGGCAAGGGATGATGTGGATGTTGTAGCGGTCTACTCCCCGGACGCGCTTCACGCAGAGCACTGCATTGCAGCTCTCGAAGCGGGCAAGGATGTGATATGTACCAAGCCCATGGTCACCAGCCTGGAACAGGCCAAAGACGTAGTGGCGGCTGTCAAAAAGAGCGGACGCAAGTTTCTGGTCGGTCAGACCATGCGTTTTGACCGCCAGTTTGCCACACTCCGCCAGATGGTGGACGCCGATGAACTCGGAGAGATGATGGCGGCAGAGGCCTTTTATGTTCATGATATGCGGCCGGTCTATGACTTTACTCCATGGCGCCTGGAAATGCCTCAGGATCTGATGTACGGCGGTGTCACGCATCCTGTGGATATTCTTCGCTCCTTTATCGGAGATGTGGAAGAAGTGCACTGCTATGCAGCCAAGGGCAAACTGACCCCTGAGTATCCCATTCCGAACAACTACTTTCTGAACCTGAAATTCACCAATGGTGTGATCGCTCAGGTCAAGGGTCTCTATGATGTGGTGGAACCGCCCATTCCCATGATGCAGGTCACGCTCTACGGAACCAGGGGCACAGCCCTGGGTGAGTTTACAGACAATGCGCCCGGCCAGCTGCGCGTGGTGCAGGATCGCTTCCCGGTCAAGAATCCCATGGTCATGGATTTTGAGCCTGAGCAGGATACCAGTGTCTATGGCCACGGTGCCACGGTCATCCGCTACATGCGTCATTTCCAGGAATGCCTGGACAACAACACCGAACCCTCACCTAATGCAGTGGACGGAGCCAGGGCAGTCGCGGTTGCGGCAGCTGCATGGGCATCGGTTGAATCCGGAAAAGCGGAAAAGGTGTTCAATGATTTCTAAAACACAGCCGCCGAATATTCTTATGATATCAGTGCATGACCTGGGAACCCGGCTGCGTTGTTACGGATATGAATCCATCCAGTCTCCGAACCTGGACCGACTGGCAGCAGAAGGGGCACGGTTTGAAAAAAACTTCTGCACCTCACCTTATTGCTCGCCCAGCCGCGGCAGCATGATCACCGGGCTTTACCCGCATGCCAACGGGCTGATGGGGCTGGTCAATCTGGGCTGGCAGTGGCGGTCGGAAAACGTAACCATTGCCAGGGCCCTGGGCAGTCACGGGTACGAGACATATCTTTTCGGGTTTCAGCATGAGGCATCGGATGACCGCGTGGAAGATCTGGGATTTCAGCATGTGAGCGACCGCGGCATCAAGCAGAAGTGCAGCAATGTCGCGCCACAGGTGATGTCGTTTCTCAAGTCCCGAAAAGTAAACCCGAAACCCTTTTACGCGCGGGTCGGGTTTACTGAAGTACATCGGAGTTTTAACGGGTATACGCCTGAAGATCCGTCGGAAGTAACCCTTCCGGGCTGGATGGAAGATACCCCGGGCGCGCGGGAAGACCTGGCACAGTATGACGGTGCAATCCGGCACATGGACGCGGCGGTTGGAGACATCCTTGCGGAGCTGGAAGCGGCCGGGCTTTCGCAGAACACCCTGGTGGTCTTTACCACAGATCATGGTCCGCCTTTTCCATGGGCCAAGTCCACGCTCTATGATGCAGGGGTCAATACCGCTCTCATCGCGCGCTGGCCCGGGGGATTCAATGCCGGGCAGGTTCGCAATGAACTGATCAGCAATGTGGATCTCTTTCCCACGCTGCTCGAAGTCGCAGGTACAGACGTGCCGAAAAATATTCACGGTCGATCTTTTCTCCCCTTGCTTCAGGGCGGAGACTATGAGCCGCGCAGCGAGATCTTTACGGAAAAAAATACCAATGCCACAGATATCAAGCGGAGTGTGCGCACCGACAGGTATAAGTTTATCCGCAACTATGTTCCCGGTCCGGGCATTCTGCTGGCTGACAGCGAAGGCAGCCTGACCCGGCGGGACATGGGAAACGCGCATACTGCTCCCCGGCCTGAGTTTGAACTCTATGACATGATTGCGGACCCGTATGAGAAAGAGAACCTGGCCGGTCTTTCGGAGGTTACGGAGATTCAGGCGGATCTGGCCGAACGTCTGGAGCGGATTCAGAAGGAGACAGACGATCTGCTGCTTGACGGACCGATTCCGAGGCCGGAACGGGAAAAAGAGATTCTCGACGGTGCGTACCGGAATGTGATCCGCCGGTGCGGGTATTCGCGAGACGGACTGGTGAATACCTATGAAGAATCATTTGGCAAAGAATGGACGTTTGCCGAAACACCGGCTAAATGTTGAATTTCCATTTGGGAATCCGGAGGCGCATATGCTGAGTTACGCAACCATGTACCGGACCGATCAATGGAAACTGAATGTGTTTCACGGAAATGACTATGGTGAATTGTATGATCGTACAGAAGAGCAAACCCAATATTCTTTTTGTCATGGCTGATCAGTTGTGCCATGACACCTGTGTCAGGGAAGACGCCTTTGATACACACACGCCGCGCATCCGGGAGTTCACGCGGCAGGGAGTAACCTATACCAATGCCGTGAGCATGGCCCCGCTCTGCGGTCCATTTCGTGCATCGCTTTTTACCGGTTGTTTCAGCAGTACGACCGGGTATGTGGTCAATGAAATTCGGGCACGATCCGATCTGCCCACCCTGGTTCAGGGTCTGAACGCGACCGGATACCGCTCCGCGTATGTGGGCAAGTGGCATCTGTACGCATCTGAAGAAAAGGTACTGGGCACGGCGGATGATTATTTTATGAACATGACCTGGTACAGAGATAACTGGATCAAAGACGGTACCATATGCGGCGATCACGTGGACACACTCAGAAAATAAAAACATGATAACAGGAGAAAAGACCTTGGAAAAGTCGGCAGCAGCACAGAAAGCGCACACCGAACCTGTAATTATTCCGCAGATACCGGAAAAAATCCTTTGCCTGAAGAGCGGTCGGAAGGTTCGGTTTCGGAAATTGGCCCGAAACGATGAGTCCCTTCTATTCTCGTATTTACAGAATCTTTCGGATCAAAGCCGGGGGTGGTTTAAGCCCCATAAGTTTGACGCAGAGACTGTGCACAATGTCTGCGTTCAACTGGAGAAGGACTCTGTTCTTCGCATGATCGCCGAACCACTGGATTCTTCTCCGGAGTTTATCGTGTATTTTTTGCTTTATCTTGGTCTGCGACCCAGAACAGTGGAGAATTACGCATCGTATGGAATAGATTTGCACCTGAACGCGGGCTGTGAACTGGCTCCGTCGATCTCGGATGCCTGCCAGAACACGGGGCTTGGAAGCCTGATTATGACTGAAATGATACGCGTGGCTGAAGAATCAGGCAGAAAACAGATTGTGCTGTGGGGAGGCGTAAATGCCTGGAATTCAAGGGCAGTCCATTTTTACAAAAAATTCGGTTTTGTAACGGTTCACCTGAATAAAAAAATGAACAAGAAAGATATGATACTGAATCTGAACAGGAAAGAGGGCAGAGTATGAACGCTGTATTCGCGTGCCTGACCGGTGCAAAAAAGATTGAACTGATGGAAAAGGAAATTGCGCCTGCCGAAAATCAGGTGCTGGTCCGGATGATTGCCTGCGGT
>CAZGEP010000157.1:7125-10912 GCA_964524955.1 uncultured Planctomycetota bacterium
GTATCTGTAACGGCGATGTTCAGATATTTCGCCAGGACCGTAATGACCCCAAACCCTTCGGCCATGAGCCAGTCGGTGAAGTGCTGGACGTGGGGCCGGGGGTCAACTATCTTAAGCCCGGCGACCGGGTGGTCGGATGTATCGGCGGCAGCTTTGCGACCGCATTTGTAACAGACGCATCCAAACTGTTTAAGGTTTCCCCGGAACTCGGAAATTTGGCTGCCCTGGCTGAATCACTCAAATGCGTGACCACGGTCTCCCGGGCCGCGGTACCGGATTTCGGTGATTGCGTGGTTGTGGTGGGCGCGGGATTCATGGGTTTGGGTTCCGTGTCCATGCTGGCAGATGCCTGGTGCAAGACCCTGGTGGCTGTGGATCCGGAAGTGTCCCGGCGAACCATGGCCCTGAAATTCGGAGCGGATGAGGCCCTGGATCCGACTGCGGATGATTTTAATGACCAGGTGCAACGGATCACCAGGGGACGCGGAATGGACGCGGCTATTGAATTTGCGGGTTCCCCCCGGGCCGTGACCACGGCTGCGATGATGCTTCGTCGCAGAGGCCGTCTGGTCCTGGGCGGAGGCAATACCGTGGGCAGTGACTGCAGTAAACAAATTTATATGAAAGCAATGACCGTGTATCATGCACCGCCCATGTTTTCACCGGACGAACCCGATGACTGGCACCGCTGCATCCGGGCCATGGAATGCGGCCTGTATCCGCTGGAGGATATGGTTAGCCATACCTTTAAACTCAGTGAGATTCAACAGGCTATGGAATGCGCGGATCAGGGCGCGAAGAACGGATACTTGAAGGGAATTATACGTAATGATATTTCCGGAGAATAAATCATGAGGGTCGGACTGGACAGTTTTTCTCTTTCCCCGCTCAAGCTTGAACCGCTCAAGCTGCTGGACTGGGTCAAAACAAATGGATTTGCCGGTATTCAATTTGCAAAGCTTGGCTGTGATATCGGACGGCTGAAGGAAATCCGGGGACATGCGGATTCACTTGGGCTGTATACACATGCGTCTGTGTCGTCACCCAATCCGTATAAAACCAATCCGGATAATCCGGACGATCGTCTCGCACTGATTATCCGTGAGATCAAGAGCGCTGCTGAATGCGGTTGGCACGAACTCCATGCTTCTCTGGGCGGACCCGATGACCGGTATCATTCTCAGACAGCATGGTCGGATCAGCTTCACGGTTCTACGGAAATGCTGAAGAAGCTTGTGCCCGTGCTTACCGCCTGTTCCAGCCGCATCAACCTGGAGACACACGGCGAAGCCACCACCTTTGAGCTGGTGCGGATGGTGGAAGATATCGGACCGGAAACCACCGGCATCTGCCTGGATACAGCCAATGTGCTGATTTTCGGCGAAGATCCGGTCCGTGCCGCAGAACGGGCCGCGCCCTATACGCACATGACCCATGCCAAGGACGCGATTCTTTATTTCACGGATAAAGGATTTCAGCGTCAGGGAAAACCACCGGGAGAAGGGCTCGTGGATTGGGAGCGCGTGCTGGAAATTCTCATCCGGAATGACCGGGAGCTGCCCATTTCCATTGAAGACCACAAGTGGCTCTTTGACATTGATGTCTTTACCTCTGAATGGCATGCCCAGCAGCCGGATCTTTCACGGGAGGAATTTGCGGAAGTCATCCGCCTGGCGCGGGAATGCGAGGTTCGAATTCAGCAGGGAGAAATTCCAAAGCCGGATTCGTATGAAGCGATTCCCTTTCTTGAGCAGATGGATGCACGGCTTTGCGGAGGAAGAGACTATCTCACAAACATAATCAACAGGCTCCACAAAGGAGACAAATAATAATGAGACGAATGAAAGGAAGGCGACCCGGTTCCAGAATACGAACCGCACTTCGGCAGGAACTGGCTTCCGGAGATTTACGTGCCGGAGAATATCTGCCGCCGCTACGGGAACTCAGTAAGAAGTACGATGTGACTCGAAAGACCATTACCCGGGCGCTCAAGATGCTTGAAGACGAAGGACTGGTCTGCATGGAGCCCCGGCGCGGATGCCGGATTCTTGCCACAGCCAATGATCCGGCGCATGGATGTCCGATTGCTTTTATCAACGGTATCAACCTGGAATGGGAGGTTTCGCAGGGCCGGTACAAACCCTACCAGAATTCGCATCTTATTCTTCAGAAAGTTGCGTCCAAAAGAGGCTGGTCTGTGCTTGGAATCGACGGTCGAAACCGGAATCATGAATTTATCATGCATCAGCTGCGGGCTGCTCGCGTCTGCGGTGTGGTGGTCAGTTCCGTGAGTCTGAATCTGGTTCGCGAATTCAAGAACTACGGCCTGCCGATTGTGGTCATTGATTCCTGGTTTGAGGAAGAGGCGGTTGATACAATTATTCAGGATAATTTTCAGGGAGGAATGCTTGCAGCCAGGCATCCGCTTTCGCACGGTCATGAGCGAATTGCCTGGATGGGGTCAAGGAGGGATACATCGCACAGTATGGCGCGTTACAGCGGAGCGTTGATGGAGCTAAGGCGTCAGGGCGGAAGTATTCCTGATGAATTCGATTTCGAATGTGACAAACATTCAGCTGTTGAGGTGGGCAAAACAATCTTGCAGAAAAAAAACCGGCCCCGCGCAATACTCGCGCTTTGGTTGAATATCGCTATCGGCCTGGTCAAAGCTGCACGTGAGCTGGGCATGGAACCGGGCGTGGATTTCGACATGGTCGGATGGACCTCCGGCGAAGAGTATGAGCGGGACTACACGCCGACCTTTACCGGCTTCAGGGTACAGCCCGCAATATTTTGGGATCCCATGGAAATGGCCGAGCAAGCGGTGGACCGACTTGAATCCCAGCGACGGGTCAGCAACCTTCCGCCGGTTCGAGTAAGCGTACCCACGGTTCTGAGAATGCCCGGAGCAGGAAGCTGAAGTCGATAGTCTATGGTCGATGGTTTGAACGGCGAAAAAGAAACCGCTGCTGAGTAAACCGAAGAGCCGCCATGGCCCGGCGCGTCCGGGCCATCCAGGAAAAACGGCATCAAATCGCAAAAGGCGCAGAAGGTTCATAGGAACAGTAAGAACGAATCTCTCCACAGAGGCGAAGGGGACAAAGAACTGACTTGAATTAGACAGGATTGACAGGATTTACGGGATTAAAAAAAGGCTGAATAATTCTGGTCTTCGGATAGCAGGCGAATATTCTGATAGTCCAGAAACAGGAGGCCATTTAAGAGAATATGAATCCCAGTTGCCCGGTTATTTTTTGTCGCTGTCGATTACGTTATTAGTAGACGATAGTTTTCCCTTTGTAAAGACCAGCTTTCTCCTCTTTCGGTGGAGAGTCTGAGATTACCACTGAACCAATCGGCTTTGACTTTTCCTTCTTTGAATCGTTTGGAAAAGAGCACTTTCATATCCGCTTTCTTGTTCCCCTGTCATGCATCGAGACCTGCCAGATAGAGAATCCCATTTTCGATCTGCCAAATGGCAACATAACCACGCCAGCAGGCTGTGGAATTGCACCCAGTAGGCATCTGAGACAGGATCGGACGATTTTTCCGATCCGTCCACAGTGATTCCAGGGGAAGGTTCTTTTTCGGCTGGGGGGGTGTCCAGCCTGTACAGTACCCCATTGTGCATAATGAGGTCGGGGCGTTGTCGCGTGGCCAGAGCTGGTGTGGCCACGCATGCGAGTGTAATAACGAGTAAAGTGAATATTTTCAAATTCTGCCTGCACAGACCCAATCAGGGCATTGATAATCCGGTTCGAATGCTCTGCCTGCCGCCATCGTTCCT
>CAZGEP010000158.1:0-10911 GCA_964524955.1 uncultured Planctomycetota bacterium
ATCGTATGAATACTCGCCCATGACTGCACTGTCGGATTTACGCGTGACCGTAATCAATCGATTAAGCGCGTCATAAGCATACTCATACGTGCCATCATCGGTCAGATTACCATTGGTGTCATGCGTCTGGCCGGTTCCGCCAATGTCTGTGTATTCATTCACAGTGTTCGCGGTACGGTCTTCAGACGTTCCTGAATTATCATAGAACTTGGTCCAGTTTCCGAGCGTGTCCAGATTCCAGTCCTGGTAGTATGTTGGTGATGTTATTCCTGTGTATGTTCCGTTCAACGTTCCCTCATCAAATGCAGTCAATTTATATACATTATCATAACTATATTATTGTAAGAAAACGCAGCGGCTATGTCAAATGGAAATGCCGATGAATATGCAGCGCCAACATTCACAATTTCTTACTGTTGCCCTGAGCCTCTATTATTTTCTAATCACTTGCTATAGCATGAGCAGAACGTACATTTTGCTGTTTCTGTACTGACATGTTCAAAGCCCTGGCTCTCCAACAGCCTCCGGTAAAAACAACTGTCGCGCTCTTCATTGGGCCATGGGCAGCCATAGGCTGTTTCGCACACATGTTCGTTAACAAAACATCTTAAGCGTACAGCAAAAATCTCCTTCTCTGTTTCCGGGCGTTCCTTGATATTTACATCCCAAAGATAAAACAGTCCTCCATCCTTAAGCACTCTGTACAGTTCTGCAAAAGCGGCTTGAATATCCTCTGTCTTATCAAAGTACATAAGTGAGAAAAATGCGGTTGCGGCAGAAAACGTGTTGTCCAGGAAATTCAACTGCCTGGCATCCATAACAATCTTTAGAGGCCCATCCGGCGCTTCCTTTAGTTCGCCTTCACGACAATCAATGGAAACAACACCAGACCCTTTCAATCTACCGATGATGCCTTCTCCACCACCGCCTACGTCAAGAATGTATCCGGCGGCAGGAAAGTCCTCAATATCAAGTTCGACTGTTTCAAAGAAGTAAATTTTGTCGTCTTTCATTATCAATCCGTAATATAAACAATCACCCAGCAAAAAAGATAAAAACCCGTCTACAAGGACAGGCTACACTTTTCAATAAAAAACCGGATTGCCTTTACATGACAATCCGGTCGTGAATCTCTTCATCCCAATGCCCTGTTCGCTCAGCTCCGGTATATCTCTTTGTACCGGTAGTATACTTCCAGGCAAAGGCATAAGAGCGCAGTGGACATCACTCTGCCGCCGTGAGTGCAGTATTTGCTGTCATAATCCCAGGAACCGTCGATCGACGGATCGCCTGCCCGCTGATTCTCGATAATCATGTCGCGGACCGGCTGGTTCCATTTCTTGAAGTGCGGATCACCCATCTGAAAGAGTGTCAGGCTTGCGTAATAAATTCGATATACGTTCCGGTTGCCCCAGTTGGGAATCTTTGCCGTCTGATTATCCGCCGCCGCCTGAAGCCACATATTGTTTTTCTTCCATCCCATGAACTGCCGGCATAGCATGGCAATAGCCACGCAGGCGTCGCCTTTCTGTCCATTGCCTCCGCGGTTTCGCTGCGGTGTGTACCAGGCCATGCCATTGGTGTCCGAAGCTGTATCACCCGTTGTTTCTTTCTGCTTGTCAAAGAATGCGCCGCACTTTCTGAACGCGCTTCTGATCCTTTGGGGTTTTAACCCCGCGACCAGCGCGGACTTGAGTCCCATGATGTTCCATCCCGTAACCGACAGATCATCCCGGGTTGCCGAACGCGTATAATTCCAGCATCCCGAAGGATTCTGCTGACTCAAACAGTAGTCAATTCCCCTCAGAGCGCTTTCGCGGGTTGCGGAAGATCCGCCCATGCCCACGGATTCCGCTATGGCCATCAGACAGATTCCATGCTCATAATTCCGCTGCCCCCACTGTCCATTTTCTTTCTGGTTGTGTATCAGCCATTCCACCCCCCGTTTGACATTATCTTTAAATCGGCCGTGATTTTCAGTATATCCGGCACCAAGAAAGGCCAGCAGCGCCATTCCAGTCACAGCCGGGTCCCCCTGGGCTGCATCGCGCGTGCCCCCGTATTTTCTGCAATCCCAGCGTCCATCCAGTTCCTGATGGCGAGCCAGCCATCGAAGCGATGACCTGACCGCGCTCTCTGATCCCCGGGTTCCACCACCTCCGAGAACACTTTGTTTGCGTCCACCTCCGATCCGGTTTCCCAGCGTCCCCCCACTGCTGCCAAACAGACCAATGGTCGCAACAATTCCTCTGTTCGAAAGAGGAATATTGCTGATCGACTCCTCGTCCCCCTGTGCGGATTTGAAGTCCAGATTATCGTCGGTTTCCATGTGGTCAGCCTTGGGATCGTCTTCATCCACAACAACCGGCGGAAGTTTCAGGTCGGATAATTCGGGCATAACAGATTTCCGATTTTGAAGTTCTCTGTCCGGACGTCGAACCGGTGGTTTTTCCGGCTCTTGAATGATTTTCCCCGTCACGCATAGATTCGGTCGTTTTTTTACAGGAAGGCCAAAAATGATCAGATTGAGCACCAGTATAATGCAGACATGAAACGCGATGGAGACAAACCAGATCGGTGCCTGTTTTACCTGGTTCTCGACCTCATTCATCAGTGTGTCTTCGCCATGGTTTTCTGCGATACAGCTGTCGTCCCTTTCTTCATATTCTGTTGGGTCATGATGTCCAGACATACCTCTCCCTCCATAAAAGTTATCTATTTTCAATGAGTTAATGGAATTTCGCTTTAATTTTAAAACGTGTCCAGCCAAAGAAAGGTTCATCTTTTTTTCTATCCCTTTACAGGCGTATCTGCAATGTGCTCCCACGCATGGTGTCGCTCCTGTCCCGCTTTGATAATGACCGGTACTTTGTTCTTGAATATTCAGTGTCCTTTTGATATACTGTAATAAATAATCTGAAGCCCAAAAACCTTTACAACAGAAACAGCTATGTTCTGGAAGCATAAGACTCTTCAAAGCATGACACAGGAGGAATGGGAGAGCTTATGTGATCACTGCGGCCTTTGCTGCTTAAAGAAAATCAAGGATTTTAACGGCAAAGAACACCAATACACATCCATTGCCTGCCGCTTTCTGAACATCGATACCGGCGAATGCATTCTTTACAATACCCGACTGGAAAACTGCCAAGACTGCATGATCCTTACGCCTGACAAGGTGGCTGAGTTCACCTGGCTGCCCGAGAACTGCGCCTATCGCCGCGTTTACGAAGGCAAAGATCTGCCTCCCTGGCATCCGTTGATTACAGGAGATCCGGAATCCGTTCACCAGGAAGGATACTCCGTAAAAGGCAAGGCCATACCGGAAGAATATACAGCTGCGGCAAATATCGAAGATTTTATTTGTTCCTTTGACAATGAGGGTAAAATCACTACTGCACAGGAGGAAGAATAAGATGAAATTCATGTTTTTTTTTCTTGCCGGATGCATTGTATTGTCGCTGGCACCCCTGCAGTCTGATGAAACAAACGCAGCTGCTGCTCAGAAAATTGTCAAGGATGACATCTCCAGGTTCAAAATCAGATTACCCGAACCGGTTAATAAAGAAAAACAGAAAGAGTCGGAAGCACTTTATCGCAAAGGCCTGGCCATTCAGAAACAGAAGAAGATCAACGAAGCCATTCAATTGTGGGAAAGCGCGCTGGCAATCAATCCACGCAACGCGGCCTGTCTGAATCATTATGCCTGGTTTGTGGGCGTGGAAGACGAAGGAAAATTCAAGGACTTTGAGAAGGGATTAGAACTGGGACTCAAAGCAGCAGTTGCCACGGAATGGAAAAATCGTGATATCATTGATACGGTCGGCCATATCTACTACAGAATGGGCAAGGTTGAAAAAGCAATTGCCGTGGAAAAACTCGGACTGAAAAAAGGCCTGGCTGGAAATTCCGGCACCGGCTTTATTCGTCAAAAGGTGAAGATGTTTTCCAGGGCCCTTGACAAAAAGAATTCCAAATCCAATTCAGGGGAGAAAACCAAATGAGCAAAAAAGAATCCGGCAAAATATTTATCAAGGGAAGTTCGGATAAAGTATTCGCTTTCGCTGAATGGAACAAAGTCCGCGTTCTTGCCAAACGCGGTTTGATCGACCTCAACTCCAAAGTCGCCATGCCCGCTGCCGGCAAGAAAAGAGAATGGATTGCCATTGGAAAAATTCCCAACCTTGCGGAAATGGTTCGCGATGAATTAAAGAAATCATCCAAAGCCCAGACAGTGGATCATGCATCAGCAAAAACCATAATTGATCATTCTGCGGCAAAAACCATAAAAGAACCTGTCCGCAAGTCCATTGAACGCCCAGCGCCCAAACCGGCACCCGCGACACAGCCTGCACCAAGGCCAGACAAGAGGGAAGCTACACACATTCGAAAAAAGGAAAAAACCCGTTCCTCAAAGAAGAAGCTGAAGAAACCACCTTTTCTGAAATACGCCCCCGTACTTCTTTCGGTCATTCCCGGCCTGGGCCAGATGTACAACCTGAACATCAAACGGGCATACTTTCTTTGTTTTCTTTTTATCGCTTCGCTGGGCTTTCTGATATTCAACGCCATATCCGGCCTGCTTGCGGTACTGCTTCTGGTTTTCATTTCCATGTGTGACGCATACGCGACATCCTTTAAAAAAGGATTCTTTACTTCTGTTTTCAAGGGAATCAAACTCTCTGCAACACTATATCTGACGACTGCCGGCATCTTTCTGTGGATGTTTTTGGCCTCAGCAACCATTGATTCTGTAATCAGTATGTTCACGGACGGGGTACCGGCTCTGTCAAAAATCAATCTCTCCGGAACCGAGCCAATCCAACGCGACTGGAATCGTTTCGTAGTGGCTGCTGTTACTCTCGGCGCATCTCTTCTGCTATTTCTGGTTCATGGACTGGGGCGGAAATATGTCTGGGCACGAAGCAGCAAACGCCACTTCAGCAATGCAATCCGGTCCGTTCTAACGGCAACAGCAGCTACCGGTCTTTTGGCATATGTCATCAACAACTCCTCTACCATTCAAGTCGGGCATATCCTCAGCCTGCCGGTTACAGTTTTCCGCCTGATCATTGATATGCCCGCAACCGTGTGTTCTTCATTTGCCTATGACCTCCCCTGGTTTTCTCTGGATTTTATAAATCAATTTTCCGACATGATTTCAATCTGCGGAACTCAATTTGCCGAATCCATGACCGCTTTCCCAAACACATATTATACAATACTGATCTCATCACTGCTGATACTTCTGCCCATAACCCTGGCGATTCTGCGTAAGGACTTTGAACAGATTCCCGCCTATGCTGAAGCCTTTAGCATCTGGAAGCATGAAGTCAACGAACGAACTGAAACCATCAAAGACAAGTGGATTCGCTACAGAAAAGAACTGGCAGAAGCCAGGGCCGAAAAACGGGAACGTGAGAAAAAGAAAAATGAACAGGCACTTGCGTTTTCAAATGCCACAAATATGCGACTCGACCGCCTGGAGAAACTTATTGCCAATCTCCAGGCATCGCAGACACAGACCATCCAGGCTCAAATTGCTGCGATTCCAACGGTTCACCCCCGAACAGCGGTGGCCCCTTCTTCGGAAACAGCCCCTGAATCTACTGTAGAAAGCGCACCACAAACCACTGCAGAACCGGCCGCACAACCTTCTGTTGCTCAACCACAGCCCCAGACTCAAACCCAAGTACCCGCATCTGAAACTGACAACACGCCCCCGTCTGTTCCCGTACTCGCCGGTCCCGGTCTAAAGCAGAAGGCAGTGGCGCTTTTCAATACAATAAAACAAAAGCTTGCAGCACTCTGGAACCACCTCAAGACCCAGACATTTCCAGCATTGAAAGCCCGCTTTGGATCCTTACGCCAGACAGTAAATGAAAAAGGCACTGTCATGGCAGACAAAGGAAAGACATTCACCTTGAGCAAAATATGGCCTGCGATTACATCGGGCACGGCAAAGACCATTTCGTTTACAAAAAACATGGTTTCCAGAGCTGCAACCGGTTTCAGCAATGCGTCTGAAAACATGAAAGAACGGCTGGCAGAGCGAAAGGCACGTAAAGCAAAAGCCAAGGAAGAAGCTGAACAGAAAAAAACTCAGGAATCAGAAAAGGCTCAGGCTGAAATAAGTGAAAACGTATCATCTGAGTCCGAAACAACAGAAAAACCTGAATCGCTGGACGATGACAAGATTGAAGAAGCAGAAGAGCCGACAGAGGAACCCGGGGAAGAGCCTGAAGAGACTCCGGACGATGAGCAGCCTGAAGAGCCGGAAGAAGAACCAGAAGAGGAACCCGAGGAAGAGCTGGAAGTCCTTGAAGATGAAGAAGACACAAAACCCACAGGCGACGAAACCATTATCGTTGACACATCCAAAGACTCAGATAAGGCTGAGGATAACAAGAAAAAGAAAGATGAGCCGGAAGAGTATGACGACGATGATATTGAAATCCTGGATGATGATGAGATTGAAGAGCTTGATTAATGGCTGAAAACTCCGAACCAGGCGATACCCGCTGCCGGACAGAAAGCAGCACCCTACTGACCAATGACAGTTGCAATATCATCCTTGATTCAATCACCGAAGGAGTATTCACTGTTGACGACAATTGGAAGATTACATCCTTTAACCGCGCAGCAGAGATGATTACTGGAGTGTCCAGGGTAAAAGCTGTTGGACAATCCTGCCGAGAAATTCTCAAAGCGGATATCTGCGAATACGAATGCGCTCTCAGGCAAACCCTGCGAACCGGAACCCCGATCTTAGATAAACCTGTACACATCATTGATGCTGCCGGCAACAGGAAACCCATCAGTATATCCACTGCATTGCTCAAGGATAATAACGGTAAAATCATGGGGGCTGTTGAAACCTTCCGTGACCTGACCATGATTGAGAATCTGCGAAAGCAAATCCACCATGATTACAACTTTGAAGACATTATCAGCCGAAACAGCACCATGCAGCAGCTCTTTGACATTATGCCCGAGATCGCGGACACGTCCAGCACGGTATACATACAGGGAGAGAGCGGTACGGGAAAGGAGCTTGTTGCCCGTGCCCTGCATAACACAAGCCCCCGCAAAGAAAACCCTTTTATCGCAGTCAACTGCGGCGCTCTGCCTGAGAATCTTCTTGAGTCCGAACTATTCGGCTATCGGGCAGGAGCGTTTACAGATGCCCGCAAAGACAAAAAAGGCCGCATTGCTCTGGCGGAAAAAGGTACGCTTTTTCTGGATGAGATCGGAGACATCAGTCCAGCCATGCAGGTCAAACTACTCCGATTTCTGGAAGAACGCACCTATGAGCCGCTCGGTGCAGAAGAATCTCTGCAATCGGATGTTCGTATCATCACGGCCACAAACAAAAACATCGAAGACCTTGTTAAAGACGGATCCTTCCGCCAGGATCTCTATTACCGGATCAATGTAGTGCGCATTGAAATTCCGCCCCTTCGCGACCGGATGGAGGACATCCCCTTACTGGTCGAACACTTTATCTCGAGTCTCAACAGAATACAGGGAAAGGATGTTCCCGGAATCAGTGATGATGCAATGGCCGCGCTTATGTCCTATGACTATCCCGGAAATGTTCGTGAACTTGAGAATATTATTGAACGGGTCTTTGTTCTCTGCCGCGGCAAGACCATTCAGCCTGAACACCTGCCGTCCCCGCTCAACCAAACACCGCCGGACAGTCTGCAGAAGGACACACCGGCAACCACCTCCATGAAGCAGCTTGAAGCTGGTTTTCTGATGAACGCACTCAGTCGAAACAACTGGAACCGGACCCAAACCGCCAGAGAACTCGGCATACACAAAAGCACGCTCTTCCGCAAAATCAAATCCCTGGGCCTCCAGGTACCGAAGAAAACGTCCTGATAAAATCATCGGATTAATAAAAAGAGAACGCCTTAAACCATCGACGGTCTTCACGTCGTCAGCTTCAGGTAGAGCCTGGGCAGCAATCGAGGCAGGTCCGCAAAGGTCTTGAGGATGATGTATCGCTGAGACGGAAACATGATATCCATGTCTGCCCGGGTATTTTCCTGCGTGGAGATGGCAAAGGTCACAATGTTCTTTTTCAGGTTTTCTTCGTTTGCCATTCGAATATCGTATTGCGCATACTGGGTATTGGGATCGTATCCCGTGTCCATGGGTTTGCCGTCTGTAATCAGGATAATCAACTTGCGGCGCGCTTCCGTATTGGAAAGCAGCCATCCGGAATGGCGCAGGGCTGGTCCAATGCGTGTAGAGTTCCTGGGATACGCGGCAAGAATTCTGCCGATGCTCTGCGCGTTCCATGTATCGTCAAATTCCTTGTACTTGATATACTCACACCGCTCCCTGCCCTGTGAACTGAATCCGGAAATCATAAACCGGTCGCCAAGGCAGTGCAGGGCTTCGCCTATAATCAATGCCGTGTTCTTTTCAATTTCAATAACTTTGGCAGTATCCTTTTCTTCGCCAGTTGATCCACTGGAATCCACCAGCAGAATCACGGCCATGTCCCGTTCCAGTGTTACGGGTTTTTCATAGAAATTGATCCGAGGCGATGGTTCCCGCTGTCTGCTGACCATGTATTCCACCAGCAGTTCCGGATTGATGAAATCACCTTCGTTCAGGTATTTTTCCTTGCGGACTGTATCCGGACGGATCATTTCAAAGAGCCTCCTGACCCGTTCCACTTCGTCGGTAACGTGATCAGGCATTGTCGCCGGAGGAGTCTCTTCTGTGGGAATTTCCGTCACCGAGCAGTAGTTGTCGTAGTAGTCATTTTCCGGCTGACTCCATTCATCATACAAAAACGCACGTGTAACTCCGCTCTGCCCTTCCTCGTTCTCTTCCAGTTTGTGTCCATCAGCAGTGGTCTGCTGTAATTTTTTCTCCGGATCCTCTTTTTCTTCCTTGTCTTTCTTTTCCGCTTTCCGTTCAGCCTGATCTTTCATATCCGCAACCATGCTGTCCGCCGGAGGAGAGGTGGTCTGCCCGGGAAAAGTGAAGTCCGGTAGAAACGCCAAAGCCCTAAGCTTTACATCCATGCTTCCGTAACGTCTGTAAACCGGCTGACGCCACGACCGATGGATTAAATCGGCAACATCAAAGGTGTTGATCAGACTGTCCGCGGTTTTAATGATCTCCCGGGTTTCCGGGTTGTGATCCGGATCAAGTATCAGGTCGTGAAGTAAACGATCGGGTGGGGTAACTGGAGGTTTGAAGGTAAACTCAGATTCAAATCCAAAATTCAACAGTCTTCGCGCACCCGGCCATTTCCTGTAAATCGCACGCATGGCCCGGGTGATTTCCAAGATCTGAAACAAGTTCTGATCTGCCACACTCTCGCCGACAAGGCTTGAACATTCCGGGTACTGTGGATGTCCGTGAATGGATGCAAATGTCTGTTCAGCCAGCAACCCGGCCGAAGCAACAGCCATAAGTGTATACCAGGCTCGATTTCGCTTGAAATCGTCAAAATCCCTGATTCGTACAGGCAGGTACAGCCATTGGTAATAACAAACCAGACTGGTACCACGCTCAATAAGTTCATCGGAGTCGAGCTTTCCAAGATCTGATATTTCGACTTTGTATCCGGCAATAGCGCTTGTTAATGCCTCCAGATTTCGGCTGATGTCTTCCAGTCGGCATTCTTTGGTTAGGGATCGAATAATGGTATCACTGCTTTTGAGATCCCCCTGCAGAAATTTGACCCCGGATTGTGTATTGTTGCGGTAAACGGTTATGCCCTGGTTGATATATTCGTCCATTTCCCTGGGAGACAGGGATTCGCAGAGCCTCTGATACCCTTTAAGAAAGGAAAACGCGGCTTCATCATCAACCTCCCGAAGTCTGCGCAGTCGAAGCAGCAGATTTCGGATTTGTTCTGGAGAGTCGCCGAAACCGCCTTTTCCCAAGGTCCGGAAATAACCGATTCCATAGTAAAGTCTGGATTCGGCAAATTCCCTGCCCATGGATATCACGTCTTCAAAGAGTGCAGGCAGGCTCATAATCCATCGGGTTTCCGGAGTCATTGCAAAAAGAAACTCTTTGAGCACATGATCATAGGAGCCTTCTTCGGAGCAGGACAGCAGTTCATAAAATTTTGCGGTCACTTGGGGCCGGGCATCACCGATAAATCCCTCCTGTTGAAGGCCGGTAATAATATCTTTAAATATTTTCCGGTATCCCCAGCAAACACTTTTATATGAAAATCCCTGATGGTCTTTGGGCATATCACTGCCCCGCTTTCATCACAACAAAATCGCCAACATCACACGGGATATCCCGTGCAATGACCGGGCATTTAGCCTTGAGCAGGAAATAGAGACTGTCCTTTTCGATACTGCTCAGGGTTTCATAATTTCCCTGGCCTTTGGAAATCACCAGATCCGCATTCTGAAACTCGTCTTTAAACTCGCTGGTACACAGATTCATAATGGTACCTGGTCCATCGGATCCGCTTTCAATTAAAGGACAGAGGCGGGTAATGCCGACTTCCTGAGCATCGCTCAGAGTCACGTCATTAATAATCGGTGCAGAGCGTACAGCAAAGGTAACGTTCTCCGGTCCGATGGTTTCGATCAGGACACGGTCAAATACGATTTCGCCGGTGTTGTCGCCAATGTAAAGGATATGTTTTGCGTTTTTCAGCGAAGCGCTGAGTTGCTCCAGGTGATTGACTTCGGGAGTTCGATACATGTTTTCGCTGATCTCATGCTCCACGTTGATTACGTGATCATCCCGCCGGACACCAAAGTCGATAATGTTTCCGATAATCGCCAGATTGACCGCGGTCCGCAGCGGTTCATCGGATTCTGCCACATATTGTTTCATCGCAGGATACATATCCAGTGCTTTTTTATTGTACAACTGTTTCAGTTTCCGATACGGATCCGCCACTCCGGTTTC
>CAZGEP010000159.1:0-10877 GCA_964524955.1 uncultured Planctomycetota bacterium
GATCACCAACGATCCCGTAGTGCGCGATCTGAAAGATAGGGGCGTTCGGATCCGCGTCAACAGCTACGATCTTGGAGGACTCCATCATGCCGGCCCGGTGCTGGATCTGCCCCGAAATTCCGCAGGCAACATAGAGCTTGGGCCGGACCGTGGTTCCGGTCTGTCCGACCTGAAATTCCTTGTCAATAAATCCCGCATCCACGGCAGCCCTGGACGCGCCCGGCACACCGCCGAGAACATCGGCAAGTTCGCGGATCAGATCAAAACCAGTTTCATTTCCAACTCCCATTCCGCCGGCCACAATAATATTCGCGGACATCAGGTCCACTTTCTTTTCAGAGCTGATCCGGTCGGTCACGGTGTATCCGCTTTCCAGGGAAATACCGCTCAGATCAATATCCACGGTTTCTCCTGTTCGGGATTCATCCTGAGCTCCCAGGGGCATTACACCGCCGCGCACGGTTGCCATCTGGGGGCGATGCAGGGGCGAGACAATGGTGGCAATAATATTTCCGCCAAACGCGGGTCGGATCTGATAGAGGATGTCCTTGTGCTCGGTCTTGTCCGGCATGGTATGGTCGCCGATCTCCAGTTCCGTACAGTCTGCGGTCAGTCCCACGCGTAGTTCACTGGCAACCCGGGGCGCAAGGTCCCGACCCACCGGAGTGGCACCGTAGAGTACGATATCCGGCTGTACGTCCTGAATAACCTTTACCGTGATGCGGCTGTAGGAATCCGTGTTGTAATGCCCGAGAGCGGGATCCTGGGCCAGGTAGACCCTGTCCGCTCCATAGGCTGTGAGTTCGGAAACCGATGCGGTCATCCCGTTTCCAATGACCAGGGCAGAGACACGGGCCTTGAGTTTTTCGGCCAGATCCACTGCCTTGGATACCAGCTCCAGGCCGACCCGTTCCAGGTTTCCCTGGTCCTGTTCTGCGAATACAAGTATTTCTTTCATAAGAGCACGTGGTCCTTCTTTAATTCATCGATCAGGTTGCGGATATCTTCCTCTTCGGGCTGAACGGTCTTCATTTCATTTCCGGAGAGGACCACACTTTCAATATTTTTGACCTTGGTGGGAGAGCCTTTGAGCCCGGTGAGCTGGGGATCGCAGCCCAGGTCATCAGCGCTCAACAGCCGGATCACAGCCGATGTACTGTCTTTAGGCTGCGGTTCCGCGTTTTTGTGGGTAATCAGACGTTTGGCATTGGCCGGCCGCGGCTCATTGGCCTCACCGTTTACTGTGAGCAGTACTGGAAATCCGGCGTCAATGGTTTCTCTGTGCCGGCCCAGCTGGCGCTCCAGGCGGATGGTCTTTTCTGATTCACTGACCTCAAGAACCTTTTCCGCATACGTTACCTGTGAAAGCCCGAGTTTCTGGGCCACCTGGGGACCGATCTGGGCCGTGTCTCCGTCAATGGCCTGGCGGCCGCAGAGTACAATATCAACGGCGCCAACAGTCTTGACGCCTTCGGCCAGTACATAAGAGGTGGCCAGCGTGTCTGCGCCTGCGAATTTCCGGTCCGTAAGCAGAAAACACTGATCCGCGCCCCGGTACAGGGAGTCTTTGAGAATGTCTGCTGCCTTGGGTGGCCCCATGGTAATTACCGTTAGTTTTGCGTCTGCCATCTCCTTGATTTCAAGAGCCATTTCCAGCGCGTTCAGGTCCTCGGGATTAAAAATCGCGGGCAGGGCCGCGCGGTTGACCGTGCCGTCCTCTTTCATGGCATCACCGGTCACGTTCTGTGTATCCGGCACCTGCTTGGCAAGAACAACAATATGTATACCCATAAATAAAACTTCCTGAAAGAATCAACGATTGTAGTCGCATTTTCGAAACACAGATGGTTATTATAGTAGGGGGAAATTTATTGTAAAGTATTTTTATGAAATGAATAAAAAAGCAGTACCCGGTTTACACATGTTCCGGATATATACACGAAATTTCTCAAACAAAAAAAACAATGGCGTGTGGATTTTTACTCAGCGGGTGATTTTGATTGCACCTTGAGGTGTGGCGGTTATCAGGCGACGGGCAGTCCCTGCTGTGTCCGTAACCTCGATAATCAAACCGTTCAATCCTATCATACAGTCCGAGCAGCTTGGCGTATCCTCGTTGTCCGGCCGGTAATAGAGCTGACCGTCTGGACCGTAGGCAATGCCGGAGAATACATATTCACCCACATCCCGCTCGTTAATAACATTATCTCCCAGTCGAACTTTGTGCGGACCGGATGATGGATCTGTATTTGACTTTATGCTCTCTCTGCACAGGGCCATGATCCGGTTGGAGCCTAAAGCGGTATGGACCCACAGCCGGGTAAGCAGAACATGCTCACCAAGAAAGAGTTTTTCACTGAGCACCATTTCAGAGAGTTTCTCGTTATAGGACCGGCTGTGCTGGAAATTCGTGGGAATGGCAGCATTCTGCCCTACAGTCTTGATACTCTCGTTGTGAAAAACATGGTACGGGTTACCGGCTCCGCTCTCGGCATAGTAGCTGGCCCTGCCCACTTCCTCCAGATAGATTTCATCGCCTTCATCTATGTATAGATCTTCGTCATCATTGGACGAAGACTCTGTAGCGTTGTAGTCCAGCGGTGTACCCATTTCTTCGTTGTTTTTTCGAAAATGATTCATGCGCGACCCGCCATCTGGTGTGTCGTACGTATAAATCTTCGAGGCATCCGTCACATATCCTCTTTCGTACAGATACCGGTTGGTTGTATACCAGTAGTCATAGGCATCTCTGTCTACAGAAGTAAAATAGGGATCACGGATGTCTTCGTCAATAAACCCGTCCTGGTCATCATCGAGATTCTGGACTCCCGGATACCCGTCTCCGTTCATGTCTCCGGGTTCATCAAAGGTAAACGTGATTACCACCCATTTTCTCTTGGTAATGGCAATATCCCGGGCATGCATGAGCAAGGCCTTGATGTTTCGGGCCTTACCCCTGAGGGCCGCGCCCTTGACCATGGGCAGCATGGCCGGCACGGTGATGCCGATGACCACAAAGATAATTCCCATTACAACCATGAGTTCCAGCAGGGTAAATGGTTTGTTTTTCATATTAATGCACCCTTTCATATTAATGCACCCAGTTCATGATATTGTCATTGTCCGGGTCCCAGCTGCAGTTCGGATCTCTTACACCATCGCGTTCCGTGCGGTCCGGTCCGGCAGACCAGAGGTCAAAGGTTCCTTCATTGTTCGAAGGATTCCACCCGTCGTTTCGAAAATCGGTAAAATCCGGATTAGCTGGATCCGCACTTTTATTAAAGACTTCTCCAGAGGCTCCATGGCCGTTCCATCCGGGAGGATTCCACCTCCTGTACTCCCTGCATACGGTCAGATAGCGCAGAGAGCGGCCCCAGGGATCTATAAGCTTGTTGCTGTCATAGGTCTTAACACTACCCCATCCCTCATCATGACCGCAGGCCACAACTGAGGTTGCATCCGGTTCATAATACGGCTCAATACCAGGCCAGTCATTACCGTTACGGTCTCTTCTGCCCTTCATGGGCCGGCAGAGAAAATCATACAGGGCTTTGCCGCATTCACCAAAATTATGTGACTGTTCGATATTATCTTTTGACCTGTTGTGCCAGCCGCAGGAACATTCTGCACTCCAGTAATGCTCAAGAGTTCCATTGGTTATAGCTGTAGCTCCAAAGTCAGTAATGGTATGTGCGTTCTGGGTAATCGCATGATCTGTATTCGGGGTATTATTCAAAACATCATCCCCGCCGCCGGGTACACCATCCGGTCCCCAGGATGTGATATGCCGGAAGGAGTATGCCGCAGACTCGGTTCCTGTGTCCAGATTCCATTCCCAGACCAGCCATGCGGGTGGAGGATCTTCGTTCGGAATTCTTGGCGCATTTTCATAGTACCGACCTCTGGGTTCAGGAATATATCCAGGAGGCCCGCCCCCGACACCGTCTTCATCATGGTCACTGGAAACATAGTCCGGGGGGTAGACCCCGGTATCCGCGTGATAGGACTCCACTGCAGCCGCGATCTCTGAAATCTCGCTTTCACAGCGCTTGATCCGTGCCCAGTACTGCAGATTCTTAACCGCTATAATCAGGGTTGCAGCCAAAAAGGATATAATTCCCATGACCACCAGAATTTCAACAATGGTAAATCGCTTTTGTCTCATGATCAAATGCCCTTTATGGAAAGAGTTGTTTTGGACAGGTCCATATGTCATCACTGCCTTTGGCAGCTGACTGTTCTGCACCATCAATATTTACATTATCACCGGTAATCGTATGCATTCCAACCGGATGGGTCGCCAGGGTGCCGGCTGCTGCCGGCGGGTCATAACCGCTGGAAACAACACTCAATGGCGTTGAATCGTCTTTGAGATTGGGACCGCGCGAATAAATGATATAATCACTTTTGTTGAACCTTCTGTAGATATAGGGCTGGCCAAAGTAATCCACGTAAACACCAACTTTATGCAAATGGTTTTCATAAGTGCCAACGACTTCCGGTTCCGGACCAAAGTATTTGTAATATACATCATCATAGATCCGGTATGTCTCTTTCAGCCGGGTGGGTGAAAACTCCATGGACTTGCTTGCGTGCTTATTATAGAATTTTGTTAGTTTAAGCACTTCACTGTCGCTGGGGGTCAACATTCCATCACTGCCGGGTGCGCGATTTGGAACATCCCAATCATCGTCAATTCTCCCATTATGGTTCAGGTCACGACCTATAACCTTGAAAAAATCCAGCCATAAGACCAGACCGCAGGAAGAGCGCTCGACCCGATGCTCATTGCTCCAGTCTTCATATTTAGGTCCGACACTGCCGGCATAATTAAAGGCCCGGTCCGGATACGTGGCCTCCTCTCCTTTGGGTACCAGGCCGTCCGGCGGGCAGGACCCGAAATCATAGCTGTAGCGATTCACAGCGGTTGCCATTTCCTTCAGATCGCTCTGCGTTGACGTGATCCTGGCCTTTTTACGGGCTATAGAGAGCGCTACAAGAAGGGTCCCGGCCAGCAGCGCGATCACGGCCATGACCGCAAGCAGTTCAACCATTGTAAAGTCTTTTCGGCTGCGCATATCAGTTTCCCGGTTCAATAATAAACACATACTCAAGATCGTCCTTGCTTTCCCATTCCTTGTCCGGTCCGCTTGAATAAATGGATGTGGCTTTGTTTGCCTGCAGAATCACCTGGCTGATCAGGGTTTTGCCGCCACCCAGCCCCTGATACAAAATCTTGTATTCCTGCCCCCATACATCAAGAACCGCTTCTCTTTTCAGCAGTCCTGAGTCCACAATATCCACATCAAAATCAATCTCCGCATTGGGTGCCACATCACTGATGGAGTGGTAATAGGCCTGGACAGCTGAGGATATATTGGTCATTTCAGTGCGGCATGTAAGAATTTTCATGTCTTTTGAAGCACCTATCAGCGCATACAGCAGCAGGCTGGCAAAAATCGCGATAATAAATAATGTCACGATAATTTCCATCAGGGTAAATGGTCTGTGTTTTTTTATATATGTCATGCTCAATTTCCTGATAATGGCCGCCAGTTGACCAGGTTGTCGTTATCCGGATCTTTTCTCCGGTCAGCATTCAGCACAGTACCTTTGTCCTCGGGAACAGCGCACGTGGTGTAATCTTCATCGTCTTCATCGTGATCCACATAATCCCCCTGGTAATCTCTGGCATCTCCTCTTAATTTATCTTCGCTGTCATATTGACCAATTAAATTATAGTACATTTTATCCGGACCCGCAGACCAGATATCCCACCGGGGATTGTGGCAGGTCTGATCCAGTCCTGTGGTTATATATTGAATATGAACCGGTTTCGCGTCATCCGTCCCTGCTCCTGCCTCCCCTTCTCCGCCATTGATCGGCACATTGGGTACATCAACGGGAAAATTTCCTTCAAAAAAATTATCCCGGTCCGTAAAAACAAATACCACGTTTTCTCCCCATGCATCTGTAACAACCCCGTCCGGATTGATAAACTGTTCTTCGATCTGATATCCGCCCGTGTTACGAAAAAGGTTGATGTCCAAAAGATAATTGACATTATAACCGGTCTTGGCTGCACATTGGGCAGGATTATCCGCAATAAACATGGTTTTTCCAGGGGTTTTACTTTTGAGCGTTGAGTACAGTTCGCTGTATACTTTTTTTGTGGTATTGTGAATCGCAGTAATCATCATTTTCGTGGAATTAATTTTGGCGCGTTCCATCACATCACGCCCCACCACAAACAACACCTCTGCAAGGATGATGATGATAAACATAACCACAACCAGCTCAATGATGGTGAAGTTCAGGAAGGTCTTCTTTTTCATGGCCTGTCCCTTTTCAAAAAAGGGTTTTGTAAAGCCCGGACGATTGCGTCTGGTGCTTTTTCCGGGCAGGCTGAATCCAGTGAAAAAAGGGCATCCGAACACCGATGAATCTGCATTCAAGTTGCCGTATTTACACGGGTACAGATTCAACCATATTACAGTATAACATGAAAAAGGAAGTTGTCAAGAGGAAAAATCAGAAACTGACAAAAAAAGGCAGGATCAGCATGGCTCCGATAAAGGCAATTCCGCAGGCCCGCATCAGGGAATAATCCTGTATGGAGACTGGTATACATTTTTTCATTACCTTTCCGATCAGCCAGGAATCCATATTCACGGCTTCCTTACAGCAGAAAACCATAAACAGGCCACTGATGGCCATAATGATATTTACAATATAAAACGCCTGAACAGCTGGATTTACAGAAGCAGATATGTTGGTTCTGCCAAAAGAAACCAGGGCGTAAACAATATATCCCAATGAGATGCACGCAAAGGCTGCGATCCGCTTGGCCAGACTGAAGCGGCTCTCAAAACCGGCAACCTTTTCAGCCGGAGACTTGGCCGTGGAAACCATGGCCATGACGGTTCGGGTAAAATCCGCGTCCGGTTCAAGACCTGCATAAGTTGAATCAAGTAAAGCGCTTAGACCTTTAAGCCTGCTGACTTCTCCGGCGCATTCCGGGCACGCTTTGATGTGTTCCTCTACCTCAGCTACCTGGGAAGCGTCCAGACTGCGGTCAATAAAGGATGATAACAGGGGTTTATATTGTTCACATCTCATTTGAGTTTTCCTCATTCGTATCTTTGAGTTTTCCTCATTCGTATCTTTTGTAGCACTGCAGGGGGGAGAATCCTTCAATCTTTTTTTAAAAATCTTTCAGCTTTTCCTTGAGCATGTTCCGCGCCCTGAGCAGTCTGGAGTCAACACCGGCATAGGAGAGCCCGAGGACATCGCCGATTTCCTCATAGGATTTGGAGTGAAAGTGAAAAAGAAGGATCACTTCCCGGTATTTTTCCGGCAGTTCCTGGACCGCCTGCTGTATCATTTTCTTTTCTTCCTCTTGGGTCAGTTCAGCCAGCGGGGAGCGGGCTTCGCTGCTTTCAAAGATCACGCCGTCGCCGTCAATGCCTTCAATGGAATATTCGTTTTTCTGTTTGCGAATCCAATAGATGCAGGTCCGGCGCACCACGCCGTAAAACCAGTTTTTGAATTTGCTGTAGTCCTTGATCGTATGAATGGATTTGTAGGCACTGAGAAAAGCGTTCTGGGCAAGGTCCTGGGAGTGGGTGTAGTCCCCGGTCATGCCGTAGGCTATGGACACGGCCATTTTCTGGTACCGCCGGACCAGTTCCTCAAACGCGCTGTCTTCTCCGGCCAGGACCTCACGGACAAGATCGGCGTCGTCTTTATCGGCTGGGGGGATCGGATCATTCATTTTCAGAATCGTCCTTCAGTCCAAAGTATTCCATCCATTCATTGACCTGACGTTCGTCCAGTTTCCTGTGACGAATCGCCTCCTCCTGGTCCGGATCCTCCGATCTGTCTGCACAGAGAAAGCGCCGGACAAACTCTTCCGAGGAAATAAACCGGCACCCGGACTTGTCCAGATTATTCTTGATCTCACGATCAGAGGTTACCACGGTAATCCCGCCCGGCTTTCGGGCGTTTTCCACATAATTGACAATCACTTCATCCGCGGTCTGCGGCGCCAGGGAATATTTGGCATTGATCCTCGGAAACCGCGACTGCGTGGAAAGCCCGGGATAGCGTCCGTCAAAAATCACGCTGATCTGTATTTTTTTGTCTGCGAAGCGCACCGCAAGCATGTGAAGGAGCTTCTGGCGGCAATGCTCCGGTCCCTCAGGGCCGGAATCCATGATTTCTTCCAGCTCCCGGTGCTTGTGAATAATGTTGTACCCGTCCAGAACGAATTCATTTGCCATTAGCGATGTTCTTTCACGCAAAGAACCTGTATTTAAGCAGCACCCGGATTCCGACAATACCGTCGATCCAGCGGATTTTCTTTCCGTGGTCAAAATCTCTCGGATGATACTGAATCGGCAGCTCAAGGATGCGGATCTTTTGCTTGAGAATTCTGGCTGTCACCTCTTCACAGAATTCAAAACCTGTGGATTCAAGCGGAATGGACCGCAGCAACCGGGTTTCAAATAATTTATAACAGGTATTTATATCCGTGAGCCGGGCATTGTAAAGAAAATTTGTCAGTGACGACAGGAAGACCCCGCCCAGGTAATAGCACATGGAAGAGATTTCCCGTTGGCTGCGCGGCCCCATATTTCTGGATCCGTAGACCACCGGATGGCCTTGGAGCGCTGCCTGATAGAGCCGGATTACATCTTCGGGTTCGTATTCCAGGTCTGCGTCCTGGATCACGGTGTGCGAACCGCGAACCCGGGAAATACCCGTGCGGACCGCGGCCCCCTTGCCTGCATTGCAGTCGTGCACCTCCAGCCGTACCCGGGTGTCTGTTCGGCTGATCTTGCGGACAATTTCCGCGGTCCGGTCCGTGGATGCGTCATCAACAACAATGACCTCCTTGTCCACATCCAGGGCCAGCACCTTGTCAATGATTTTACCGACCAGGGCTTCTTCATTGTATGCCGGCATGATAATTGAAAGCATAAGCGTAATCCGTCAGCGTTTTATTCTTCCGGCAGACCTGCATGCCGACTGAAATACCGATCCGCTGCACAGCAGACCGCAAAACCCGCAAACACAGCGCACAGCGGAAGCATTGGAATCACGTACCGCGGAATGGCAAGAAAAAAAACATGCATTCCTGTGAAATAAACCACTGTCACCATAATCAGCACCCCGGGCAGGCTGAACGCGCGTGCATTCCATCCGTGTTCCCGGTATTCCCGCCGCACCCATAAAAAAAAGCCTGCGAGACACAGCAAAAGAAAAAGATTGTGAAACACCAGCCCTGCGTACAGCAGCAACGGCTTGTCCGCCAGCACCTGCCGTGAGCCGGGAATATCCAGCCAGAGCCGGGGTATTTTCCGCACGACCAGTCCTGCATACCAGAGCGGATATTTGCGAATATTTCGCAGGGCTTCTTTTCGAAATACCCGATCCGCCTCCACCAGGGTCCGGCCCTTTTCAATCGTTTCCTTGTCGCTCAGGTCTTTCCAGTTGTAATCCCCGTCCCAGGGCCTGTAACTGCCCACCCAGAGATTGAAGCCAGACCCCACGGCCACGGGAACCAGCGTACCTGTGTACGCATAGTTAATGACAACCGTTGGAACGACTGCAAGCGCGGCGGTTGCGAACATGAGCAGAAAACCGGACCGCACCCGCGCTTCGCTCTTTCTGAAAAAGACCGCAGCAACAAAAAATACCGGAAGCAAAAGGGTTACCGGCCGGCAGAGATTGGCCAGCCCCAGCACCAGACCGCCCGCAGCACCTCTGCCCACAGTAAGGCGCGGAACCGTAATCAGGTAAAAAAACAGCACCAGCAGAAACGTATACACGGTTTCGGTCAGAATACAGGACGCAGACACCACCAGATGCGGCAGCATCGCGCAGGAGACCGCTGCGAATACAGCCGCTCGTTCAAAAAAAAACCGGCAGGCAATCAGGCCACACATCACAACGGTCAGCGCGTCCAGAAGACATTGCAGGATTCGAAGCGGCCAGTACGGCATCCCGAAAACAGCGTTGGACGTTCCAATCAGAAAGGGATAGAGCGGGGCGTAGCGCGGGTAATGCGTATGACCATCCAGGGAAAGCACCCCGTCTTTCACCAGGTGAATGCCCAGCCGCGCGTAGGTCTCGGTGTCCGGGGCCTCAAGCGGATATATCATCACGAAGATCAGCCGGATAACCACTGCAGCCGCAAAGACGAAAACCAGCTTTTTGTGAAATAAATTCATGGAAACGATCCGCTTGAAATACAAATGTCTGTAAAACGCAGGCTTGTGAATGCGGGCTCATTATATTTTTATTTCCGGACAAATGCAAATAATAAACCTTGAAATTTTAGCCTGTCAGCTATAATAGTTTTTTTTGGGCCCTGCCGCCCATGCATTTTTTTTATTTGTGTAACTTGCTGCTCGCTAAGACACTACATTACCGTACCGGAAACAGGCCATGTTAATTCAACTGCTCAGAGCCAAGGTTCAGAACCTTACGCTTACCGGAAAAGACCTGAATTACGAAGGAAGCATCACCCTTGGAGATAACATTCTCAAGGCATCCGGGCTTTTTGAAGGAGAACGGGTTCAAGTACTCAACAAGAATAACGGCATCCGACTGGAAACCTATATTATCCGCGGAAAAAACGGTGAGGTAGTGCTCAACGGTCCGGCCGCGCGGATGGGAGAAAGAGGTGATACGCTCTTTGTGCTCAGTTATGGTCTGGTTTCTCTGGAACAAGCCCCGGCAGTAAAACCGGTTGTACTTATTGCGGATGAAAAAAATAATCCGAAATAATAAACTTTTATTGCCGGTTGATCGTTATATATTGACGCCACTCTCAGAAGTCAAAACATGCCGCAAGAATAACGTAACCGTTT
>CAZGEP010000160.1:0-10798 GCA_964524955.1 uncultured Planctomycetota bacterium
AATCATACCCTTTGCCCCGCCGGTCTTCATCTCTGGCAAACGCAGCCAGGGCCTTGTAATGGGGATAGAGATCCTCTGCATCGACCAGGTTCCACCACCAGTATCCGGTGACTCCGGACAGCGGGGTCATATACGACGCCCAGATACCGGTATGGAGCTCTGCCCTGAGATGGTTCATTTTGTTTTTAGCCCAGTGGCCGCCCCATTCAGAGAGCAGGACCGGCTTGTCGAATGGATCATAACAATCCGCAAATGCCGCGATCACATCCACGACACCACAGGATTCTTTGAATGACTGTTTTTTCCACAACCGTTGCCCGGGGTTTGCAAACGCGGTATAGGCATTGTTCCGGATCACGTCAAAGGTTTTGCCGCGCCAGTAGCTGTTTCCGTGCCACGGATTGGAAAACTGGACAGAAACCGGTCGGCCAAAAGGATCCAGTTCCCGGATGTAGTCGGCTTGATCGGTCAGCCATTTTTTGTACAGGGACGGGTTTGCCTTAAACGGCTGGGGCCACTCCGCCTCGGTGATCACTCCCCACAGGGCAATGGCCCGGGAATATCCCCATCGCGCCAGGATATATCGCAGTTTTTTCTTATGCTCTTTTAATGCCTCTGGATTCGTTATAAAATCCAGAGGCCTTGAAAGATAACCACCGGACCGTTTCCGGTTAAAGGGATTTTGATTCCATTCCGCATCAATCTTGACGCTGAGCGCGCCGTGATTCATGGTCTCCAGAGCAAGATAGATACCGTGTTTTTCCGCAAGTGCAACAATCCGATCCATCCGTGCTGCATTGTCCTGATTGTAATACCCCACTCCATGATACCCGGGAAATGTATCATTCCACTCCAGACCACACCACCATGAACACATCCACATGCGGGCAAAGTTTTCACCGGCATCAGACATCCGTTTGAACCACTTCTCAAAGATAAAAGTACCGGCCTTATCGGATTGATCGAGTATGGTTTTCAATTGCGAACTGTACGAACCCGGACGGCGGTCCGAGGGAGAGCGAAGGTTATGGCCGATAGGAAAGAAAAAGGATCCGTTGGAAAACTCCAGACAGGATCTGTCTTGCAGCGAAACGCGTACAAATCCATTACCCGTGCCTTTCTGAACATGAATTTCCTGTTTGAAAAAAGCCTTTTCATTTCCGGTCGCAGCTACAAACTGGACACGATGCTTTCCGGGCATGCGGGGTGTAAAACGGAAACGCCATGCAGCCGTTCCCTTTCGCTGAATGATTTCAACGCCTTCCTCCAGAACAATATTCCGGGGTTCGCAGTAAAAGGCCGGGTGGCGAATAACGGTGCTGTCCGGCTGAATAATAACCGCCGTAAGATTGATCGTATCCGGATCATAGGGATTAGAGAAAAACCGGTTCAATGCGATTTCCCATTCGCACATTCGGTACATTCTGGGATTTTCCGTGATCCGGTCGCACCGGGTAATGGCCAGCTCGGGCCGGTTTTCATAATCCTGTGTAAAGCCCCCCCGCAGATAGGGATCATCAAGAGTCAGAGTTACAGGATGCTCGTCAGAGAAAAAACGGAATCCGATTTCCTTAATGGTAAGCAGGTCATAGGGGCTGAGGGTTGCTTTTTCATTTGTGGAGTCGCGCCAGTCCGTAAGATCGCTGAGCGGAAAGAAGACCCGGTTCCAATCTCCTTCGCGCAGCTTCCGAAGCGGTGATTCCAGCAATCGTGAACGGCCGTTACGCAGAAAACACATCACCTTTATTTCATTCCCGACATTATCCGGAACACGAATATCCCACCCGATATCCCGAAAACCGGTAAAATGTCCCATAACCTGCCGGGTCAATGCGGCAGTGCCCGGTGTTCTCATTTTAAGTGCTGCCTTTCCCTGCCTTATTCTGTGGTTGATGCGTGACGCCGTTGACAGGCTGCGATCAAGGTTCCATAGATTATTCAGTGCAAGTACCTTTGTTTCTGTCACACCAGGCAGATCTTCACAGGTTGCGTAAATGGGCAGGTCCGGATAGTGTTTTCTGAACTCTGCCGTCATTTCCCGAATCCACCGGGTACTGTTCCGCCCGGGCCAATCGAGTAGAAAGGCTACGCCCTTCACACAGGCGTACCGGCCGTACCGGGCCAGCACATACCGTACCCGGTCAAGCAGAACCTCTCTGACTTCAGAACGGGTAAAGTATTCCGCTGGTTTATTCAGCATGCCGCCGTTTTCCTTTGCCAGCGGATGGCAGTTCCAGTTGTACGTGTCGTGGCGCTGCAGCTCAGACTGTGCCGTGATTATAAACGGTCGGGACAACGCATCTTCCGGCATAGCCTTGAGCCTTTTCTCAAACTGCCATGCAATCTTCTGGTCGAATTCATTGTATCCCGTATAATGTCCCCAGTCCGGGCTCCATGCCAGCGGAACCGACCAGCACTCCTGCTTTGGCAGGCGATCTCTCCGCCAGTCACTGCCGGTATACCGATAAACATTCGATCTCTTGAGCGCTTTTAGAAATGTCTCTTCAGGGAGAGGTAACGCCGCTTCCGGGCTGCGGCTGCGGTGTTTGACAACATGGACGATTCCGGCATCCACATGGAGCGGCCGGCCGTTAATCTGTCCTGCAATGCTAATCCGGTACGTTCCTGCCTTAACCGGTCGCCACCATGCCTTCCAGGCAGGTCGTTCAAAGGGGCTGACTTCGGGCTTGCAGGGATTGGGAAAGCCGCTCAATCGGTAAGCCTGGTAATAAAATGCCGGGATCTCTTTTTTGTTTCCATCGTGTTCAACATGGACCGCCATCCGGATGGTGTGACTGACAAATGGGTTTCCATAGAAGCCGCTGACGCGGAATTGGACCGAAGTATAAACACCGTTCTCTGCCCGTGGCAGTCGAATGTCCGTAATACGGGGCACCCTTGAGACGTCGTCCAGACGATTCCGGCGAATGGGGCGGATTGTTATCCTGCCCTGACAGGGCTGGTCGGCAAAAACCTTAATTCCCCATCGTGTAACCCAGCGCAGGGAATCCCTGTCCCATGACCGAAGAGTGTTGCCCGCATTCCAGTCCGGACTTTGAGCATCAAGCCGGAGATGGAACCGGGTTGTCTGTCCGGGGATGAGCATAAGGGGTGTACGGGATTCAAACCAGGCATCCTGTTTATTTTGATAGAAAAAGAGAGCGGACAGCACTGTCTTGTCTGCCGGGGTGACGCTGTCCACGGTGACATCCACGGATAAAGAACCAAACGGCCGCCAGTCCTTATTTTCGGCGACGGACCATACATCCGAAGGAGGACAATTGAATTGCCATACCTGCACCTGTCCTGCTGTATTCATCAGGTCTTCTTTTGACGCAGAGCTTGTACGCCTTCCGGCCTGAATCGGCTGGAAACGGCAAAACAGCAAGCATGCAGCCAGACTCAATCCAAGAAAGAGATGCAGATTATGGTTTTTTTTCATTAATACACACTGTTTTCTGTATGATGTGCATTGCGCGTTTAAGAAGAATTTTGATATCAACCCGCTTGCTTGTCTTTTCAATGTGATTGTTTACAAAAATGGCCCGGTTGCTTCGGCAGGCCAAATCCAGACTTCTGCTGACCTTTGGGTAGCGTTTCTTCTCAGAGGCCGTCATGGGCGGCCCCACGACAAAGATATGTTCAAATCCCCTCTTTCCAGCAGTCTGGAGTATCCATTCCAGTTTCATGCGAAGCCACAGGGGATTCAGCCCCCTTTCCAGATCGTTTAGGCAAAGGGACAGCATCAGCATTTTTGCAGGGGTGATCTTCTCCATCTGTGCAATAATACCGTCAATTTCGAACAAAGATTTTACTGAAGGAGTGATATGCCACTTGTGCGGACGGCTTCCGCTGATTTCTTTCAATCGGGATCGGTCTGAAGCAGGTATCCACCTCCCGCCGGCAAACGCCAAACTCTTTATCCTGGGGCGGCAGTCCTTGACAGCACCCTCCAGCCACCGGGCCATCTGCCAGGTCCGGTTCACCTTTGGCGGATGACAATGATCCGGCAGCAGTATAACGGGCAGACCGTTTTCATCGTGAGGCCAGTCGTTTTTGATGGTCACTCGTACGTTTTCCTCTGGCGTCAGTATGCGGAATGAAAACCGGGTGGTATTGCAACTCAGGGTGAGGATTCCTTTTCCCGGAAAGGATATCCGGGATTCCAGGACTGAACCTTTAAAGGTCCATATCATTTTCTTTTTCTCAAAAGATACGGAAACGGATGTTCCGGGTGTGCCCTTTAGAACAAATGTGGCAGGTTCGTTTCGGTATGCCACAGCAGGAAGAAAAAAAAGAGAAAACGATTTTTTTTTGACAACAGGCGTTTCCTCCGAGAAGACATTTCCTGCGAGAAGCAAGCTGAAAATTCCGTAAGTTAGTATAGCAATAAATGTTCTGTTCTTCATACAACGTAGAATATATACCAAATTTGCAGGTTGTCAAGGTTCTTACTGTTTGAAACCGATTTTACTTTTTATTTTTCATCCACCCAGACCGGGCTGGTCCAGCCCATGCCCGGCCACTCGAGGGGGTGCTGAATCACGCGGGCATAATAGACACAATTGCCTTCGAACGTATCCTGAATCTGACAGCAAAAATCTGTTGTATTGGGATCAACTGAGATGCCCAGCACCGGAACAAAAAGAGAGTCACTGTCAAACCGATACCGAAGAATGTCCACCTTCAGCAAGTCGTCGGTTCCCCAGACCTTGAGATCAAGCTCTATGGGGTCGCCTTTAGCAGCGGTCAGCGATGTTCCCATCGTTGTGCCGTTTACGGTAAATTCCATAAGGATGCGTTCGCCGGTTGTGCCGTAACACTGACGGTTTCGAATGGCATCGAAGATGCCTTCACGACTCAGAACGCTGCTAAAAACAGCCGCAATGCCGCCGTGGCGCCTGCCGCCTTGTCCGGAATGTTCGTCTGAGGAACAAAGAAAGCCGATCCGTCTGCCGTCCTTGAGATAATCCTGCGCATAAAAGGGGCCGTGCATGGACATGTTGCAGCGCCGCTCCGGATTGCGCATACGGTTGAATTCATACGCCAGGATGTGATGCGGCGCGTAATACTCGCTCTGGCCGTGATGGGAGTAAATTTCCATAACCGGCCGCTTGCCCTTGTCGTCCCATCGGGTCCAGTCCACAGCACAGCCGATTCCTCTTTCCGGTATTTTGCGGAACGCAATACCGGTGTGATGCGGAATGAGCATGGCCCGGTCCTCAGGCAGACCGTCCAGTACGTTGCGTTCTTTTTCCGGGTCCTGCTTGATCGGATCATTCACCTTGATCTGGCATTTGCGAAAGGTTTCCATGTCACGGAAATACAGGTTATGATGACCGGTGGCCGGCCTGGGATTACGCTCTTCCGCAGGGATGCTCACGAATTCTCCCGGTCGGTTCGCGCGGTCCAGCCACTCCTCCAGCAGCGCATAGGCCTGCGGGCTCATGGATTCATAATGATCGGCTGCGGCAGCAAAGTCCAGACGACTGACGTCTCTGGCATAGCCGAATGGATCGTTTCCCTGAGCGTCCATGGAGAGCCTGGTGTGAATATGAAGATCTCCCCAGAACGGTCCCTGAATGCCCTTTTCTACTTTAACTGCATTGGACACATAGTCATCCATTTGAAAACGGTATATACCAGGTTTCTTTATGGAAACCGGCACCAGCGTACTGCCTTTGAAGGTCAGGCCTGTTGCCACGATTGTGCCGTCATCACATTGGAGTTCTTTGTCCGCGAATTCAGAACTCGACTGGTTTTCAAAGCGATCCAGGGATACGATCGCCACGTTAAATTCGGTATTCGGCTCTACGCCGGACGGGGACAGAACCCGAAGAGTCTGAGCGCTTTCAGGTGTGGTAAAGAGATCCACGGTTGCTTCGGCTTGACCGTTGTTAATGCGAATCAGCAGGCGCTCCCTCTCCGCAACGTACGGGGCATAGGTGTTTGCGTATATCAGTTTAATTACCTGCCCGGAAGGAATCTCTCCCTTTTGAACGGTTCCTGTTATCTTCCGACCGTGCCTGCTTCCACGCCCTTCACAGAAAAGATCGTTCTCAGTGATTTGAATATCAATATCCGCCTGCGGGCAGCGAATATCCACAAAGTGTTTTCTGCTGCTGTCCGTGTTCTGGAATTCCCGGGTAAAACTCGGTCCAGAGACCAGACTCCACGAATGGGGATATTGAAAGGATATGGTGTCGCCCGGTCCCAAATCAGTATCCACTGTCATTTCAACAGTAATGGCACATTGTTCACGAACAGTAAAAGCATTTTTGTCAGCATTCGCAGTTATTTTCATTCGTTAATCCTCTTTCGTTTACGGTGAATAAATACGATTCTCCATTGTATTTCGGTTTTCAGCCAATGCAAGACCAAAAAGCAGCAACAATAAACAATGCAGAAGCCTTGCCCATCATGTTTATCTCTGTTTATCCAATTTTCAGCTTGCACTTGATGCTTTCGGGATGTAAAATTAGTGTGAACTATTACTTTTTTACAGGAGGCGCTGTTATGGCCCTGCCGGAAAACCTGAGTCTGGAAATTCGAAGAATGATTGTGGAGCGCCTCTTTCTTCCTGAAGCACCAGAAGATATCAAGGAAGAAGCGAATCTCTTTGACGAGTATGGTGTGGATTCGGTCAGCCTGCTTGAAATGATTGTAGGACTGGAAGAGGAATTCGGTATTGCCGTGGATCCGGATGGTTTTGATCCCTCCCGATTCCAGACCGTCACAGATATCTGTTCCTATGTAAGGGAAAACACACAGCATTGAATCTGAGAGAGATTTCTGAATTTCTGAACACCAGGCCAGAACGGGATGTGTTTCTCTTTCGGTTTGTTCCGGAAAATCCCCGCGCATCGCTGATCCTTGCGCCGCCCCTCTTCGAAGAACGCAAATCCTCCCAGCTGCTGATTGCCAATCTGGCACGCTCGTTTTCTGCCCTCCATATCGCGGTTACGGTTTTTGACTGGACGGGGACCGGAGACAGCAGCGGAGAGAGCTGGGACATTGACATGGACTCTCTCCGGACGGATCTATCGGATGTCTGCGGGCATGTAACCAAAACGCTGGACCTGCCGCTATTTTTTTGCGGCATCCGGCTCGGGGCCCTGCTGACCGCAGAGTTCATTCCAGACATAACAGATGCTTCAGGTTTCATCCTGATCGCACCGCCGATTTGCGGAGACGAATACTGCAAACGACTGGTTCAAAAGGCGTCTCTGCAGAAAAAAATACTCCGAACACATCAGGATGATAAGAGTGATTTTTTCGGATTCCGCCTGTCCGACCGCTTTCTGGCTGACATTTCCGCTTTGACGCCTGAAATAAACCGCCTGCCGGAGCTCCTGCAGGTACTGGCTGTTGAAGTCAGCCACCGAACCGGACTATCTTCTTTTTTTATACATGCATTCTCAGAACTCACCCGGAATACGGAACTTTGTCCTGTGCGATCGCAGCCGTTCTGGAATGCTACGGATCCGAGATGTCCGAACGAAATTATTACGGAGGTGCTCCGCTGGACAAGCGATCATTTACCGAATCCGCGATAATTATTTCCGGACAAAGCACAGACATTCACGGGATTCTTTGCCGGCCAGTCGGTCCCCCGCAGAAAGCGATTCTCTTTCTGCCCGGCTGGGTGGGATACCGGATCGGACCTTCCCGGCTTTTTGTCTGTATGGCCAGAGAGCTGGCTGCCTGCGGCATTTTGTCTGTGCGCATTGATTTCACCGGCAGGGGATTCTGTGCAGGAAAACCGGAAGAAACGACCATTGACATGATGATTGACGACACACTGGATACCGTGCGCTTGATCCGCAACGAATTCGCCCTTCCAGCCGTTTCAGTGTGCGGTATCTGTTCCGGCGGCAACACAGCACTGGGTGCCGCATCTCTGGATCACTCCGTCCCAAACGTATTTGCACTTTCCACGCTTGCCTTTTCCAATGCAGGTTCCCCAAGACAACGCATCCAAAAAAAAATAAACCTCCTCGTTCTGTACGCCCGGAAGGCGCTCCAACTCCGGACATGGCGCAGGATTGTACGGGGAGATGTCAACACGGGTATGGTTCTGGAAACGATCTCCGGTCAGCAAACGGATCGCAGCGGATGCAAGGATTCCAAACGAGACATCCCGCAGGAATTAAAAGGATTTCCTGGAAAGATTTTCTTTATTTACGGACGTCTGGATACTGACGCACAACATGCTTCCGCCTACTACCAGAGTCCTCTTTTTTCCACTCTGAATACCGAATTTCTGCACATACAGAATTGTGGCCACAATTTCACCAATCCAATGGCTCAATCCACCTTAACAAATTTTATTAAAAAGGGCTTGACCTTAACTCGCTGAGTTATTAAAATAGTAGACCATGGATTTGACAGAAAATGAGTTATGATTTTTTTTTCTGACCTCAGCCAAACAAATGATATTTTTAAATTACAAGTAAGAAAGGAATTTAAAATATGACATTCTGCAAAAGTCACCCGGTCGCAAGGACAATCGTTGTTTTTACCCTTTTTTCTTTTTTATGTACAAGCCTTTTTTCTAATATCATATTCAGGACCGAACACAAACGAATCAAAAAGGTAAAATTCGTTCCTGTGCCGCTACCAACCATTGTCAAGAGTCCTGCGAAATATAAAGAAACGTATGTTGAATTTACCTGCCGCTTTTATCAACTAGGCAACATAGAAAATCCGTTTCACACCCAGTTTTTTGATACGGATTACGTCAACCTTCATGTCTGGTACGACAAGGCTTATCTCTGGAAGGAAAAAGGGATAAAATCAATATTCCCCCTTCTTTTTGTACGAAAGGTTGACACGAAAATTGTTTCCCAGGTTAAAAATTTAAAAAAGTACCAACGCCTTTCCATACAGGCCCATGTCGCGGGAATTTACAAAGAGATCCCCTGGCTTGAAATCCGTTCGGTTAAGCCTTTGGGAAAGCCCGATCTCTCGGATAAATATCTGTATCATATGCGTCTTGCGGAAAAATACAGCGCGGAGAATAAATACAATCTTGCAATCAATGAATATCAGATCGCCCTGAAATACGAGTTGCCTGAATACGAAGTATACGAAGCCTCTTTCAGACTCGGCATCGCCTTTTTCAAAAACAAGTCTTTTGACAAAGCCGTAGTGGCATTCACAAACGCAATCGAAATCACCCCCTCGTATGGCTTGGCCTGGAAATGGCTGGCCAAAGCCAATTATGAAATCCAATCCTATGGTAATGCGATTATTGCTGCAGAAAAAGCGCTTTCCATCAACCCGAATGATTTTGAGGCCCACCTGATGCTCGGTATTGCATCCGCTTACAAAGGAAAATACAAAATTGCCGAATATGAATGCCGCAAGGCCTGGCGTCTTAATCCCGATGATATACGCAATTATCATTTCCTTGGAATCATCTACGACCTGCAGGGAAAATACCGCACCTCAATTACCATGTATGAAAAGGCTATTGAAAAGCCCTCCGGCGCAAGCATGTTCATCCTTCACAAAAACAAAGCTCACGGACTCCTGAAACTCGCGAGAGTACAGAAAAAGATAAAGAAAGACGACAAATACAAAGAAAGCCTTGAGCTGGCACATCGGGAATTCAAGGCAACCGTGGAAGAAATTAATGATAAAGATCCGGAAACGTTTTATCTCTGGGGCGAGACCCTTCGCAGAATGAAGGACTTTGAAAACGCTCTCGTTAAACTGGACCGAGCTGCCTTTCTGAAGCCGGATTACGTAGCATCCTATGTTCTTCAGGGACAAATATATGAAGATGACCTGGGACAGCTTAACAAATCCGTCCAGGAATATGAGAATGCCTTAAGAGTCGAACCTAAAAACCTGACCTTTCTGTGCAAGATTGGATACCTCTATGACAAGCTGCAGAATGTAGAAAAGGCCCTGAAGGCCTACCGGAAGGTTCTGAAGATATCGCCGGAACACGTAAACGCCAACTTCCAGATTGGATACTATCTGCGCAATTTCTACAGCCAATACGCCAAAGCGATTGAACATTTCAACGTTGTCCTCAAAAATGACGCCAAACACAAACGAGCCCTCTTTAACAAGGGTGCCTGCCTTGTCAAACTTCAGAAATATGGTGAAGCCATAACATGCCTGGAAAAATACACGGCACTGGATAAAACCAATTACATGGTATACTACCTGCTCGGAGATTCCTATTTCCAGGAAAACTACTCCAACAAGGCAATCCACGCGTATAAAAAAGCTCTTAAAATCAATCCTGCTGATTTCCCAAGTATGAATAATCTGGCTTACACATATGCGGAAGAGGAAACGAATCTGGATGACGCCTTGAAACTATCGATTGAAGCTCTTGAGAACAATGCTGATTCTTACTCCTATATGGATACAGTTGGATGGGTTTATTACAAGCGCGGGGAATACGAGAAGGCTATGGAAATGCTCCAGAAATCATTCAAAGGAAGCGGCGGGGTTCCAATTGTGGGATACCACCTCGCGCTCACATACACCGCCCTTGAAAAATACAGTGACGCACTGGCACTGTCCACGCACCTGGAAAAAAGCAAAGATCGAGATCTTTCGTACAAAGCTGAAAAACTCAGCCGTTCCATCATAAAGCTGATGGAAGAAAAAAAAATAGCCCCTAAGGTAAAAAAACCTTCAAAAAAGACTAAAAAAAGGTCTGCGAAAAAATCAAAAGCTGCCAAGCCCAGCAAGAGAAAAGAAAAGAAAACTCGTAAAAAAGTTGTTAACGTCCCAGAGTTTGTGGGGACTGGAGTTTAATTCCTCTGAGTACGAG
>CAZGEP010000161.1:0-10672 GCA_964524955.1 uncultured Planctomycetota bacterium
TACATCAGTGATATACCCAAATGCTTTGGTGCGAATCTGGCGTTGTAGTACTAATACGTTTTGATCTGTGATTCGCCGCAGATGCATTCTGCGTCGATGTTCGTATTCAGGGAACGTTTTTGGAAAAAAATGTATGATTTCGTTGAATGGAAACAATACATTGGTGGAGATGAAATTGCATGGATAATAAATATAAAAACCGAAGAGATGAGCTGGTTCGGCAGTTTACCCGAATGCGGGTAATTCTGCTCGGATACATTAAGAGCATTGTCAGGGACCCGCACCTGGCAGAGGATATTCTTCAGGAAGCCTCGATTGTAGTCATAAACAAGGCTGATACCTATGATCCTGCCAAAGGCAGTATAGAGGCATGGCTCAAGGGGATCGTGAGGAATCTTTCCTATAATGAAATGCGCAAAGAAAAATACATTCATCTGATGCCCAGTCCGGAGCTGTCTCGGGCCATTGAACACACCTTTGAAGAAGAAACATCGCTGGAGACGGAGACCGTAACCAGGCGGCTCGAATTTCTCGAAGAATGCCTGAAAGAGATCAGTGAATCATTCAGAAGCCTGATCCATTTTCGATACAGAAAGGGGTACCGCCTGGATCAAATCGCCGAACGGGTAGGCAAGACAACCGGAGCTGTCCAGGTTCGGCTGAGCCGGATTCGAAGCCGCCTTCTCAACTGCATTCGCACCCGGGAAAAGGGGGTGCAGTCATGAGAAAGAACTATTCCGAACTGGAGAAACTCTTTGATATGTATATGGACAACTCGCTTACGGAGCAGGATGAGCAGCAGCTGGTTGCATTGCTCAACGATTCGTCTATGCAAAAGAGATGGCGTCTGCTTTCCTACCTGGAAGGAAGACTTTATGAAGAAGCCAGCTGTACAAAGTCCGGCGTATTCGAGCGCTATGCATCGAGCCTCGATACCCGGTATTCCTCAGAGAGAGTGCGAAATTCTTCCTCGCCAGAGGTTATTCGTCTGCCGTGGTACGCGAGAGTAAAATACGCGGCCCTTCTCATGGTGGGTGTACTGATCGCCACCTATTTTATCAACGAAAACCAGTACAGTCAGACCGAGGATATTATCCGGGCGCGGCTTAAGGAATTTTATGGCAAGGTTGAGGTTGAGCGTGGTGGTGAAGTTATTCCCGCTGAAAACGGAATGCCGTTTCATTCTGGAGACCGTATCAACACCCGTCCGCAGGCACAGGCCGTGATCCAGTTTGATCAGGAAGACACTCAGGTTACGGTATCGGAAAATACAGATGTTCGGCTTGCCAAAGAAGACAAATGCAAACAGATTACACTGACAAAAGGTATCGTGACATGCAGCGTGGAAAAACAGTCTGCAGAAAGCGGACTGGTGGTGGTCACGCCGCATGCAGAGGCCAGGGTCAAGGGAACCCGGTTTGCTGTAGAAGCGAATGATGCCCAGAGCAGTCTCAGGGTCTTGAGCGGTTCTGTTGTTTTTGGAAGAATGGACAACAACATGGAGGTGGAGGTTGCCGCCGGCCATGAAGGTGTTATTCGGAAAGATGCATCGGACATTGTCATGCATCCGTCTGGAATGCCGGGCAGGGGATTAGTGGCATACTGGCCGGGGTATCTTTCAGAAAACCAATTGCTGGATATGAGCGGAAACCACAGGCATGGTATTGTAAACGGCGGTGTGAAAAGCACCGTCGGTATTATGGGGAGTGCTATTCGCTTGGACGGGAAAACCGGATACGTCAGTCTGAATTTACCTGAACAGGGAGGAAAAGGCAAACCCTTTACCATTACCATGTGGGTGCGGTCCGCTCCCGAAGATCAGAAAGGCCGCAGCGCACTCTTTTCCAGCGTTTCCAAGTCTCAACCGCAGCATTCATTTCAACTGGATGTTCTGAAAAAGAAAGGCAAGCTGGATCTGTTCCGCTGGAACTCAGCCGGTGGCCAGGCTTCGATCGGCGTTGTTCAGCCGGTGTGGACGCATGTGGCTGTTACGTATGACGGTCGGAGCATTCATACGTATCACAACAGTAAATTAATGAGAAGTGAGAAGATGAAGCAATCTCCGACTTTGCATCAGGCCCTGTTGGGAGTCAATCGGTCCGGGGACAGGTATTTCAAGGGATGGATCGATGAAATATGTGTGTACAACCGGGCGCTCGACCCCACGGAGCTGCAGCAGATGGTATTGATTGTGGGAAGGGAAAAAGATCGCCAGACTCCGAGAATGAAAACTGCGGAAGATGTTATGCAATACTTATCCGCGCATGGCCTTTTGACCCTGAAGACCGGAGCAACCGTTGTTCGGGACCGATTTAAACAGCTTTCCGCATGGCGGGAGCTCGGAAGTTTCAGGTCAGAAAAAACTTCGGAAATGATTCGTAAATTGAATGATCTGCTTGCAGGCAGACGAAAAACCAAGAATGGATTCAGGAATATTCGAATAAAGAAAATCGAACGAAACGGAAAGAAAGAGACCGTCATGGTGTTGGATGGGGAGGATAAGAAGGTGGTGGCAGTGGAATTCAAGCAAGGCATTACCATTGGAAACGGAGTGGAAGTAACAACGAATGTCTTTGTCGAGAAGCCCGGATCTTTTTTCCTGCGCAGCTTTCTGTTTATTCATAACGGTGGATGGGTTCAGAAAAAAATGTTCAACAATTTTAGTGATTTTCCAGTCAAACAGTGGTTTCAATTGAGATCCTTGCTGATTCCGGAAAGGGATGAAGCCGGGCACGGATATCTTACGGTTATTTTGATGAAGGATGACCAACCGGTGCTGCTGCGCAGGATGCATTGCTATTCAGCACAGAGCATCGTCTATCCCTATATGTACGGTGTGAACGGAAATATCTATGTTTCCGACTTTCATGTAAGGGAACTGGTCAGATAACACGCGAATCGGAGAATAAAAAATGACAAAAATCGGACACGGGGTATTTATTTGTGTGTGGGCAGCTGCGATTGGAGTGATTGCTGTTTTGTGGTTGAATCGTTCTGACCAGAATGAGCAGGAGTGCGTATCACCAATCCAGAATCAGAAAGAACAGAAAACCTCAACTGCTCCTCAGCCCGATGTACCGGACGTCACAGTCGGTCCCCTTGCACAGGATCCGAATGATTCGTTGACGACTTCAGCGACCGGGAAAATAAGACTGCCGGACACAGACGGGAATAGGACAAGTTTGCCGAACGAGAAAAAAGACGCCATGAGAAATAATTTAGAGCAGAAGACATCTGCCGGTTCTTCCCGAATGCCCGGTCACGGCAATGCAGCCGGTCCTGAGTCGGGCACACTCCAGAGCGCAGCGGAGCGGGAGATAGCCTATGCGCGTGACACATCCATTCCCCTTAAACAGCGTGAGCATCGGTTGAATCAACTGGCCGAATCCGGCACAGCAGATGCCGTAGAGGCGCTCATGGCCGTGGCTGATTCCGAAATCTACATGCGACGGTATGCAATCCCGGCACTGGGCCGGGTGCAGAAAAATGACCTGAAGGATGATATTGCAAAATATCTGAATGCGCAGCTTGATCACACGGACGCGGTTCAAATCTGTGAAAGCATTCGCGCACTGGCCGGTGTGAACAGGAAAACAGCAGTGGAACCGCTGGTCCGGACACTCAAGAAGAACAAAAACCGGGAAGACGGCCACCAGGACATGGTCCAGACTGCTGCGGTGGAGAGCCTGGGAAATATCGGCTCTCCAGAAGCAGCCGATGCACTGGCATCGGAACTCAAACGATCCGGGGAAAAGGGCTGGAGCCTGGAATACGGTTCGGTTGTGCTGATCGCCTTGGTTCGCTGTGACCCGACAACCGCCGCACAAGCGGCTGCCGCATACGCGGACCGGCTGTCGGAAAATATTCCGGATGATCCCATGGCCAAAGCCTATATTGAGAAAAAGATTAACCAGGCCCGTGAAATTGCCCGGACAAAAAAATTGGCAAGCCGACCATAACTTATTTTGAAGAGGGGACTGAAGAGATGGCATTATTTTCATTACTGAAGAAAAGCGTGATCACTGTTATTGTGAGTGTGAGTATTGTATGCGTGCAGACAAAGGCCTTTGCCGCGGAACCCCCAGTGGCCAATGACAGCAGTTATACGGTCAGCCAAGCATGTGTCCGTGACTATATCCGGTTATCCATTACAGACGGAGATACAAACCCCTATGATCTGATATACACACTGGTCAGCGCCCCCCAGCACGGAACACTGGAGTATTACGACAGCGGCTACAAAACCGTGCCGGTCGGTTCCGGAGTCAACAGTGGACCGTATTTTTATTATACACCAGATGCGGAGTATACCGGGCCGGATTCCTTTACCTGGAAGGCCAGTGACGGCACCAGCACGTCTGCAACCGTTACCTGCTCCATCACAGTCCAGACCAACACTGCTCCTGTTGCCCATGATCAGTCTGAAGAAATTCCTGAAAAAACCGAACGGGATTCCGCATATCTTTACTACACGGATCCGGACCACAGCCAGGCCAAGACCTTTACGCTGGTCACCGCACCACAGAACGGAACACTCGAGTACTATAACAGCGGGTATAAAACCGTTCAGGTCGGAACGCCGGTTGATAATAGTTCCTGGAAATATACGCCGGATTCAGACTATACAGGTTCGGACTCCTTCACCTGGAAGATGAGCGACGGAATCGCCGAATCCAACATTGCGACCTATACATATACGGTCAAAGCCAACACAATTCCGGTTGCCAGCGACCAGAATCTCTTTTTTGTAAAAGGAACGTCCCCTGCCCGGATCAAGCCGTCATATACTGATCCTGACTCAGGTCATACAATGACGCTCACAGTGGTCACACAGCCTTCACACGGCAGTGTAGCTGTCAACGGTTATTATTTGGATTACACACCGGACGATACGGAATTCACCGGCACAGATTTATTCACATGGAAGGTCGATGACGGGATTGCAGAGTCGGATACTGTCACATGCAGCCTGCTTTACCGTGAAGCGAATGATCCGTCAGGCATGCTGGTGACCGTGGTGGTCAATAATCTCATGCTTGCGGAAATACAGACAGAAGTTGACCGGCTTAAGACCGACCTTGAGAACGAGGGATACACGGCAAAGATCAAGTCCTGGAATCCGTCGACCGACGGTGGGACTCAAAATCTTTGGAACTATCTCAAATCCGAGTACGAAACTCCCGGGCAGTTCCTGGCAGGAGCGATCCTGGTCGGTAATCTACCCAAGGCCTGGAACGCGGGCAACGGTCAGTGCACAGACCTGGTCTACTGGAACCTGGATGACGCTTATAGGAAAACCGGCAGTTCCAACGAGATCTGGGTCAGCCGTATGTGGGGGCTTGCCAAAAACGGAAGTACAATGACCTACGGGAGCGAAGTCAAACTGCTCAGGCGCACACTGGATGCAAACCATTGCTACCGTACAGGAATGTCGCGGCTTCCCCACATAGTCTATCATTTTGACTCCGCCTACCCCGGAGCTGCAGGTGACATGAACAATGCTCTGGAGATATGGCCGGATGTCGAGTATCGCAGCCCTTATGATGCCTTTCAGCGCGGGTGTGAACTTATACACGAAGAGTCTCACGGCAATGAGAATTCGTATGACCATGGCCGTACAAGCAGGAATTCTGTTCACCATTTTATCGCACAGGGGAGGTTCGTGAACGTATCCTCCTGTTCGAGCGGGGCTTTTGGAGGAGTGGTAAACAATCAGATATTCACCCGCGGAGGGGGCAACGTTCTCAGTTACGGTGCCACAGAGACCGCCTACTCCGGACAGATGATTATTATGCAGGACTCGTCATATTATTACGGCGATGATGCTGGGTTCCGCGCGCACCTGGCCGGTGGCATGAGCTGGGGGGAAGCCGCAGTAAGTGCTTTTCCATTTGCCGACTACTACCGTATGGTCTTCTACGGTGATCTTTCGATTCCTGCCAAAGCTTCACCGGCCAATGCGCTGCCCGCGATCAACAGTTTGAGCGCCAGCGCGACCACGGTACGGGTGGACGAGCCGGTCACGCTGACCGTGACGGTTTCCGATCCAGACGCTGCAGCCGCGGACAGCCCCTACGTGGATTTCGAGCACCAGGTTGAATGGTTTATGTACGGATTCAACTATGGAAAAAACAATCCGACCTATACCACAGACACCACCCAGACAGACTGGGACCAGATTTCACACAGCTATCCCTCGACCGGAACGCGAACGGTACGTGTCTCGGTCATGGACGAATGGCGCGCTGTCAAGTGGAAGGAAATTACAATCAATGTAATCAGTGATCCGCCTGCACCCGTGGCGGATGCAGCTGTGACCAACGAAGACACGCCGGTGACCATTGACGTGCTGACCAATGACACCGATCCCAACGGAGACACCATCAGCGTCAGCGCAGTGGCGAATCCCGCGCACGGCACAGCAACCACCGACGGAACCACGGTCACCTACACCCCGGATCCATACTGGAACGGAACAGAGGTGTTTTCGTATACCGTAAAAGATCAATGGAATTACACAGCCACGGCCTATATAACTGTTACTGTGAATCCGGTGTCCACACCACCGGCTGCGGCAGATGATACTGCTGCGACACTCACCGGCACGGCTGTGATTATTGACGTACTGGCCAATGACTCGGATTACGACAACCAGGGCATCCGTGTTCAATCCGTGACAGACCCGGCAAACGGCTCTGTGGTCAACAACGGCACATCCGTAACGTATACACCAAATGGCGGATTTGACGGAAACGACACCTTTAGCTATACACTGGTTGACGGCATCGGCCGTACAGATGCGGCTGATGTCAGCGTAACCGTCGGCAACCTGCCGGATACAGTAGAACGGGTCGCCTCCGCGGACGCGTACGTGCAGAGCGGAGACTTTGCCAATGACAATTACGGTACAGGCACAACCCTGGTCGTAAAAAGCGACGCAGACCCGCCGGGCAGTTACACGCGCCGCTCCTACCTGAAATTTGATGTATCCAAAACCCAGGGTGTGCTGAGCAGTGCAGTGCTTCGCATCTACTGCACCAACACCACGGATGGAATGACGCACGCGCTCAAGACCGCTTCAACCGATTCCTGGACCGAGACCGGCATCACCTGGAACAACGCGCCGTCCATGTCCGGAGATGATCTTCATACCTGGAGCACAGTAAAGAGCACCTACGTGGAAATTGATGTTACCGGGAAGGTGCAGGCTGAACGGGACGGAGACGGCACGGTATCCTTTGTAATCTATCAGAAAAATTACGACAGTCCGGGATCCTCCTACGGCGCCCGGGAAAACGCAACGGCCGCATACAGGCCGCAGCTGATTATGAATATGGATACAAGCAATCACCCGCCCGTAGCAACAGATGACAGTGCATTTACCGCACCGGACACACCCGTGCTGATTGATGTGCTGGCCAATGACACCGAACCCGATTATACCGGGCTGGCTCTTCAGGCCATCACACAGCCTGCGAACGGAGCCGCGAGCATAAGCAGCGGCAAAGTGCTCTATACGCCCAATGCCGGTTATCAGGGCAGTGACAGTTTTACCTACACCGTGACCGACGGCGCGCTTACCGATACCGCCGTGGTCAGTGTTGAGATCCGTAACACTATCGGTGAAGCCGGAACCGTGGAGGTCACCGGTGACTGGAAGACCGTGAATCTGATTGGTGTGTACGCAAACCCGGTTATCGTTATGGGTGACATGACCTATAACGGCGGTAATGAATGTAATGTCCGGGTGCGCAACGTGACTGCCACCAGCTTTGAGTGTCAGGTGGATGAATGGGATTACCTCGACGGTGCTCATGCCACAGAGACCCTTTCCTACATTGTCATAGAATCCGGTGCGTATGAACTGACCAACGGAACAACCGTCATAGCCGGAACCCGGAGCATTGAGCAGGCAGACGCGTCTGCGTGGACCTCTGTAGCGTTCGGCCTGAATTTCAGCAGCACGCCCGTGGTACTCAGTCAGGTGATGAGCGCGGAAGATCCGTCTGCCGTAACCACACGGCAGACAAATCTGACAGTTTCGGGATTTGACGTAAAGATGCAGGAAGAAGAAAACAACGACAGCATTCACGGCACAGAGACCGTGGGCTGGATCGCGATCGAACCAGGTACTGGAAACAACAGCGGGCAGCTGGTTGAAGCCGCAAGTACCGGAAACATTGTAGATGATGAATGGAAGAGCATCACCTTTACTCAGACCTTTTCCGCAGCTCCGGTATTTGTTCCCTGCATGCAGGGCTACGCAGGCGGTGACCCGTGCAGTATCCGGTGTCAGAACCGGAGCGCATCCGGGATTGAAGTCTTTATAGAAGAAGAGCAGTCCGGTGATGATGAAAAGGACCATGCCCTGGAAAATGTCGGGTACCTTGCCATGGATGCGGGAATGATCCGCGGAAGCATGTCCGGAGACAACACCGCGCCCGTGGCAGCAGATGACAGCGCTTCCACGGATGAAGACACGGCCGTAACCATAGACGTGCTGGCCAATGACACAGACGCAGACGGAGACACACTGAGCATTGCCTCCGTTACCCAGGGCGCAAACGGCAGTGTAACTGATAACGGCACAAGCATCACCTACACCCCGTATACCGGCTGGAGCGGGACCGATACATTTACATATACAGTGTCGGACGGCAACGGTGGAACCGATACCGCCACAGTAACCGTAACCGTAAATGGAAGCAACTCGGCTCCCATGGCATCGGATGATACCCTGAGTACACCCGAAGAAACGCCGGTAGCCATCACGCTCTCAGCAGTGGATACAGACGGTGATCCGCTGACCTTTACAGTAGTCACCCCGCCGGTCAATGGAACGCTCACCGGCACAGCACCGAATCTTACCTATACCCCGAATAAAGACTGCAACTGCGTAGACAGCTTTACCTTCAAAGCCAATGACGGAACCGTTGACTCCAACATTGCCATCGTGACCATTACGGTCACAGCAGTCAACGACGCACCCGTGGCCGCAGATGACAGTGCGGCCACAGACGAAGACACGGCCGTAACCGTAGACGTACTGGCCAATGACACGGACGTGGACGGAGGAGCTCTGAGCGTTGCATCAGTAACCCAGGGCGCACAGGGCAGTGTAACGAACAATGGAAGTAATGTCACGTACACCCCGAATGCCGACTGGAGTGGAACCGACAGTTTTACGTATACTGTTTCGGATGGCAACGGCGGTACGGATACCGCCACGGTAAGCGTAACCGTGAATGCGGTCAATGACGCACCCGTGGCCGCAGATGACAGTGCGAGCACAGATGAAGACACAGCCGTGACCGTAGACGTGCTGGCAAATGATACGGATGCAGACGGTGATACACTGAGCGTTGCGTCCGTAACCCAGGGAAGCAGCGGCAGTGTAACGAACAATGGAAGTAATGTCACGTACACCCCGAATACCGGATGGAGCGGAACCGACAGTTTTACGTATACTGTTTCGGACGGCAACGGCGGTACCGACACGGCCACGGTGACCGTTCAGGTTGCTGCAGTACTTAAAGCACACTGGAAACTGGATGAACCATCCGGTACAACCGCCGCAGACTCCTCTGGAAACGGATATAACGGGACACTGCGAAACAGCCCGGTCTGGACCACCGGGAAACTCGGTGGTGCCCTGTCTTTTGACGGCACGGACGATTACGTGGCCATACAGAACATGCACTACAGCCAGGCCGGAGTCGTGGAAAAGATCACGGTTACCTTCTGGATGAAATCTCCGGGCAATGACCGGGGGACGATCGTTGATTTCGACCGGAGTGAATACTGGTCTGTCGGGCTGAACTTCCACGATGCGCAAGGACACGGAGGACGGATTTCCTGGGATACAAAGGACAGTGCTGGTGTGCTGCATGACATGGTGTCCACGGTCCGCGTGGATGACGGCGCGTGGCATCATATTGCGGTGGTCTTTGATTCATCCGCAGCCACGGACAAGAAGATTTACATTGACGGCGTTCTCAACAGTCAGCAGGACGGGCACGCGACGCATGTTCGGTTGGGATCGGGAGCAACGCGGTACGGTTTTCTTGGCGACGGCTCTGAAGCCGAAGCCTTTGACGGAAGCCGCAACAGTGTCTATTACAAGGGGCTGTTGGATAATGTGCAAATTCACAATACAGTGCTCAGCGCAGCTGAAATCGCAGCAATGGCAGATGTAAACACCGCGCCTGTAGCTGCGGATGACAGCGCAACCACGGACGAAGACACAGTTGTGACCGTAGATGTGCTGGCTAATGACACAGATGCGGACGGGGATACACTCTCCATTGCCTCTGTGACTCAGGGCACTAGCGGAAGTGTAACCGAAGATGGCACCAGCGTGACCTACACTCCGAATACCGGTTTCAGCGGGATTGATACATTTACGTATACCGTGAGTGACGGCAACGGCGGCTCAGACACGGCCACGGTGACCGTAACCGTAACCGATGTCAACGAACCTCCGGTCGCAGCGGACCAGTCCGTGACCACGGATGAAGACACCGCGGTTGGAGTAACGCTGAGTGCCAGTGATCCGGACGGCGACACGCTGAGCTACAGTATTATCAGCGGCCCGTCCAGTGGAACCCTTTCCGGTACAGCCCCGGCACTGACCTATACGCCGAATGCGAACTGGAGCAGGACCGACAGTTTC
>CAZGEP010000162.1:0-10442 GCA_964524955.1 uncultured Planctomycetota bacterium
GAACACGATCAGGAGACCATCCAGAACTGCGAACACATTATAGACCTCGGTCCGGGTGGAGGAGAAAAGGGTGGACAACTCATCTCTCAGGGCAGCCTTGACAGGATAAAAAATTGTCAGGAATCTGTTACCGGCCGTTATCTGAAAAAGCCAATACCGCATCCCTTGTCAGGCAAACGTCGAACAACATCCATACGCAGCAAAAAACAGGAGCGTGTACGAATTCAACATGCGACCCTGCATAATCTGAAAAACCTGAATGTGTCGATCCCGCTAAAACGGCTGGTCTGTATTACCGGTGTCAGCGGCAGTGGAAAAAGTACATTAGTGCGTGATATCCTCTACAACGGTTTAAAGAACGCTGACCGTATCGAACCGGCATATCCTGTAAAAACAACTGGCGCCAGAGAAATCAGCACAACGGAATCAATTAACCGGATTCTGGAGGTGGATCAAACACCCATTGGACGAACACCCCGTTCCTGCCCGGCTACATATATAAACATTATGAATGATATACGAAAACTCTTCAGCCGCACACCGGACTCGATTCTCAGGGGATACGGCCCGGGCAGATTTTCGTTTAACGTAGCAGGGGGGCGCTGCGAGACCTGTACCGGTCAGGGAGTGAAGAAGATTGAAATGAATTTCCTTCCCGATGTTACGGTTCTCTGTGACAACTGTTCCGGCGCCCGCTTTAATGAGGAGACCCTGTCCATCCGATACAGGGAGAAAACCATATCCGATATACTGGAAATGTCTGTTAACGAAGCAGCCCGGTTCTTTAAGGATCATTCCGCTATGAGTCGTCCGCTGGAGCTGATGAAGGAAGTCGGTATCGGATATCTTAAACTCGGTCAACCCAGTCCCACGCTGAGCGGTGGAGAAGCCCAGCGCCTGAGACTGGTTTCAGAGCTTTCCCGTGCTGCAGCAATGAAAAAGACCGAACACACCCTGTATCTGCTCGATGAGCCGACCATCGGCCTCCACATGGCCGATGTAGAGCTGCTGATTCGAGTGCTTCACCGACTGATTGACGCGGGAAACAGCGTCGTTATTGTTGAACACAACCTGGACATTATCGCGGAAGCTGACTGGATCGTTGATCTTGGGCCAGAAGGCGGGGATAAAGGCGGCCAAGTGATTGCATCTGGAACTCCGGAAAAAATTGCCCAGTTATCCAACAAATCATACACCGGCGCTTTTCTCAAAGAATTCTTGGAAACCAGTTGATTATTCCTTGTTATTCTCACGGTAACTCACTATAATATACCTTAATATCCCACCCAATTTTAAGGAGATAGAATCATGAAAAAGTTATTCTGTCTGTTTATCGCTCTATTCGTTTTCGTCCATGTAATTTCTGCTGAAGACGCCTCGACTCCGGGCACACTCAAAAAGGAACTACCCACGCTGCATTGTCTGGGAGTCCGCTGGAGTATCAAGGGAGACCAAAACAAAAACGCTGTCATAACGGTTCAATACCGAAAGAAAGGGGATGCGGACTGGCGTGATGGATTTCCTCTCTTTCGAACTATGCCCAACCCGCACGGGTCCAACCGTTCCAAACCGCACACCGTCAGCGGCGGCTGGATGTTTGCCGGAAGCATAGTGGATTTGGAGCCGGACACGGAATATGAAATGAAATGTTCGCTGAAAGATCCGGATGGTGGTGAAGCGGAAAAAACCGTTTCCATGAAAACCTGGAAGGAGCCGGTACAGCCTGAAAAGATAAACATTCTTCATGTCGTTCCTGGAAGCGGTGGCGGAGCAGGCACAGAAAAGGATCCCATTAAGGGGCTTGCACACACACAGAACATTGCCAAACCTGGAACCCTTTTTCTGCTGCACAAGGGAACATATGGAGGCATGGGTGTCAAAAAGAGCGGCAAACACGGAAAACCTATTATTTATCGCGCGGCCGGCGACGGTGACGTTATTCTCGATGGAAAAAAAGGACGTCATCTTATAAACGCGTACAAAAAAGACCACATCTGGCTGGAAGATCTTACCCTTACAGGTGCGGGATATGCCATTGCCGCAAATCTGTGTTCCAACTGGCTGATCCGGCGATGTCATTTCAGCAAAATGACCAAGGGATTCAATGCTGAAAAAGGTGGAGAAGGCCGAAGCAGACATCACTTTATAACAGACAATGTTTTTATCGGACCGACCAAATGGCCACGGACCAGAGGCATTGAAAGTTTTTCCGCAATCAAAATGAGCGGTGCCGGTCACGTGGTCGCCTACAACATTTTTCAGAATCTTGGAGACGGTATTCACGGAACCGGGCACGGCAATATGTCGGCCTCCGATTATCACAACAATGACATCAGCATCTGCACCGACGACGGAATGGAGACGGATTATGCGAATTTCAACATACGGGTTTTTAACAACCGCATTCTGAATGTAGCGCACGGAATAACGGCACAGCCGTGCAAGGGTGGACCGGTTTATATTTACCGGAATTTTCTGTATAACGTGCATCCCGGATTTTCCCCCTTTAAGCTCAACAACCATACCACTGGTGTGCTGATTTTTCACAACACCTCGTTTAAGAAGGGCAGTGCCTTTAACATCAAACCTGCCAGTGAAACCGTAACCAACATATTCACACGCAACAACCTCTTTATCGGCAAGGGTGGCAAGGGCCTGGACGTCGGTACACCCAACATGCGGCATTGTGATTTTGACAATGACGGCTACGGCGGGTATGGATCCTTTGCACGCTGGAATCGAAGTCACAATTACAAGACCATGGAAGACGCCAAAAAAGCCGGCAAGATATACAGCAAGTACGGCGCAATTAAAGTTGATCCGAAAACCTGTTTTAATAGCGGACTGATGGTTTCGGATGATCCCAACAAGGCGTTCAAGGGAGCTGAAGTGGATGGCCGTCTGAGCAAAAATTCGGATGCGATTGACAAAGGCGTTCCTTTGCCGGGGTTTAATGATTCTTTTACAGGAAAAGCACCGGATCTTGGCTGTTATGAATATGGCAAGTCTGCTCCGCATTATGGCCCCAGACCCAAAGACTTTTCGCTTCGCGATGAAATCCTCAAGTATTCCAGTGCCTCGTCAACATCCGGAAGCGCGGGCAAAAAAGCCATTGCCGATAAAACGACAGACAAGGCTCCTGTAAAAAAGCTTTCTCCCGAAGAATCAACGGCCAAAAAGACCGAGGCATATGTCAAAAGCAGACTCTCACTTGCCAAAACCTATATCGCAAACAAACGCAACAAAAAGGCAAGGGAAATTCTGGAAAAACTGATCGAGAAACACCCCGAACACGTCATGATCGGGGATGCAAAAGAAATGCTCAATGGGCTGAAATAGTCAATAGAACTATACGGCTGTTGTATTGATTAAAACTGCGGACGACTGAAAACCTTTTGTTTTCAGTCGAACGTATTTCTTGTGACAGAAACGGACAAAATTTCTCCGGTTTCATCCATCTCTTTTCCGGCAGCAGAAGAAAATCAATATTGTTTTTCCTGCAGAACGCGTAAAATGCATCTACACTTGGGTTCTTTTCTGAAGACCAGAGGCCATAATCTTCAGCCAGAAACCACGTTATAGTTGCACCGCTCTTATACGAACATATTTCACGGCTGTCCGGCATATCCAAAGCAAATATCACGGGCTGAGACTTTTGGTCGAGTATTGCATCAATCGCACGACAATACGGCAAATACCCGTCGCCGGAGAGTACGGGTCTGTACGTCATATAGCGTGGATTTACATGATGAAAGGTATAGACCGTGGAACAGATCAGCAGCATGAATGCTGTAATGGAAAAAAATACATTTCGAATCATTTTGGGGAAATGTTCCAATCCCGCAGCTGCAAAAAGCAGCAAAGGAACATGTGTTGGAAGAAAATGACGTTCATGCAGGCTTTCAAAGCTTGAAAAGACTGCGTTGGGAATATACCAGAGCAACAGTATGCCAATGAATAAAATATAAAAGGGTTTCAGCCGGTTTTTTGACCGCAGAGAAAGACATATGCCTGCCGCACTGAGCATAGTGATCATACCTGAAAGTTCATACGGTATATATTGAGCAAATGTAAACAGTGTGCTCAGAATATCAAAACTCGCAACAGCTGCGGAACGTTGAAGATGCTCTCCGGTAAAGCCCATGCCCATAAACCCTTTTTCAATGATCAACATAGGCAGCGCGGATAGTGCACCGGCAAGCGTACACTTGAATGCGCAAAGAGGAAAACGGGTATCTCTTTTTCGGTGGAATCCAAAAATAATGGCAGCAAGGATTCCTACAATCACATTCATCAGCAAGGCCCGTTTCCACAGCAGCGAAACAAACAGTGAGAGTGTGTATGCGCACATCGCGGACTCAGATCTTTCCTTAAAGGCTTTACAAAGAAAGTACAGGCTCAGCACGCAGAAAAAAACCGTTCCGCTGCCCAGTGTGCCGTGCGCAGCAAAATAAAAAAACGGTGGAAGCAGGAGAAATAAACGAAGGGCGCGAGAAGAAGCTGTCCGGCTTAAAAACAAACATCCGGTTTTGTAAAAAAATATTGCGCCTGCAAGATACAGAACAAGGGAGGGGATACGCAGCACTGGTATGCTTGCGTCTGAAAGTGCAGTCAGGGGCAGAAATACAAAACGACTGAGCGGCATGGGTTTGAACAGGTAAAGATGAAAGGGCATTCCACGCAGTACAAGAAAGTATACGGGTAAGAACATCAGCAGAAATATTCCGGGGAATATCAGGTGTCGGATTCGAATCGATTTTCTCAAAAGGTAAACCGTCAGGCCCGCAAGAACAGCCGCACACACCACAAGAATTGTAATCCCTTCGAACGAAATGCCGAATTGATTAATCATGGGGCGCGCAGCGTTTAGTATCTGTATACCGCCGCCCATGTGCGCGGATTCATCGCATTCATTGCGTACCGGCCGGAACAGCAGCGGAATATGCAGAATGGTCGCGCTTGCGAGCAGCATCCAGTCCACACGGCTGAGTCTTTCCGATCCGTTGGAAGGAGTACCTTCTGCATCCGGAAGCAGGTAATAGAGCAGAAAGCACACCAGCGGAATATAAAGCGTCAGACAGATAAAGCAGATCAGTCGCGCGGAAGTTCCGCCCGGGATCAACCAGACCGGGTACAGGATATAACAGAAGAATAACAAAAGGCCTGAAATCAGTATAGTTCGGTTTTTGATAGTCAGTATAATAGATTTATCCCTTGATTCCAGACATGGTTACTCCTTTGATAATATGCTTTTGAAGGATCACAAATACGATTAAAACGGGAATCACGGTAAAACAGCTTGCCGCCATAATCAAATGAAATTCATTGCTGTGCTGTCCCGAATAATACTGAAGTCCTACCGGCAGTGTAAACATGTCCGCGGTATTGGTAATGATCAAGGGCCAAAGAAATGCATTCCAGTTTCCAAGAAAAACAAAAATGCCGAGTGCGGCCAATGACGGTTTGAGCATGGGCAAAACGATCTGAAAGAAAATCCGCAGCTCGCCGGCGCCGTCCACCCGGGCAGATTCAATCATGGCGTCTGGCACCTGGTCTGCGGATTGGCGCATCAGGAAAACACCGAATGCAGAAATAAGCCCCGGGAGTGCGATACCGGCATACGTGTCGATAAGCCCCTGACCAAGAATGTACCATGGTATGATCAGCATTTCCACCGGAATCATCATGGTGCTCAGTATCATAAAGAAAATCAGGTTACGAAACCGAAAACGAAACTTGGCAATCGCGTATCCGGCCATGGATGAGAAAATCAACACACACACCGTTACGGTCAGCGCTACGACAAGACTGTTAGCGTACCAGCGGAGAAAGAGACTGTTGTTCAGAACCTCAAGGAAATTGTCGAACCTGAATTTCTGGGGTAAGAATGTAAAGCCAACCAGCTCCTCGCGCGTTTTGAAGGCAGAGAGAAACATCCAGATAAATGGAAAGACCAGGAGCAGACCGCCTGTCGCGACTGCTGTATATGCGAAGATTTTACCAATTGCTCTGTGTTTCAATATTCCACCCGCCGGGTCAGGAACTTCAACTGAATGATTGTCAGAACCAGAATCAGGAAAAACAGAACCGCTGTCATGGCAGCGGCATATCCCTTGCTGTACGACGAGAACGCGGTCTGCTGTATAAGGTAGACAATAGTTGTCGTGCTTCCAAGAGGACCGCCGTCAGTCATGATATAAACCTCGGTAAACATCTGCAGCGTTTTAATGGTGCCGATAACGGCAAGAAAAACAATCGTGGGATTGAGCAGGGGCAGGGTGATATGGAAAAATCGCCGTAGTGCAGACGCACCATCCACACGCGCGGCTTCATATACCTCAGATGGAATTGCCTGAAGACCTGCCAGAAAAATAACGGTCTGGAACCCCAGGAAAATCCATATCCGGGCAAGCGCCACGCAGATCAATGCTGTATCCGGGTTGTTGAGAAAGGATATGCCTGAGAATCCCAGGGATACAAAAAGATGTGTGAAAAGACCGCCGCGTGGCTGGTACATCCACAGCCATATATAGCCGATGGCAGCCGGCGTGGTCACGGACGGTGAAAAGAACACCGTTCGCCAGAATGCGGTCCAGCGGATTCCGGAGTCCAGCATTACGGCAAAAAACAGGGAAATCGCCAGTCCGGCTGGAATGGTAATCAGCGCGTAAAACACGGTATTGAACATGGCCTGTGAAAATTCCCTGTCCTGGGTCAGGCCAGTGAAATTCTGTATACCGCACCATGAAAATTGTCCGTAGTCTTCAGAGAAAAAGCCCAATCCCAGGGCATAGAGCATTGGCAGAATACATACGAGCAGGAAAAAAATCAATGCCGGAAGAATAAATAAATAGGGAGTTTTGGCGCGGACGCGCACATTATTTCTCCGAAAGCATTTTGTTGATATTTTCCGCAGCCTGCTTAAGTGCCTGTGCCGGGGGTGTTTTTCGGAGAATGACCTCCTGGATGGCTTCAGTGACGGCCTCTTTGTAAAACGCCTCATCCTTTTTCAGAGAACTGTACGCATGCGGCATGGATTGAATAAACGGGGCCAGAGCCTGATGCTTATTTTGAAAAGCACTGTCCGAAAGAATACGGCTGTACAAGGGAAGCTCTCCCGCCATTTGCGTCCAGATCCTCGCAGACGTCTCTGAAGTAATAAACCGGACAAATTTAAATGCAGCTTTCTTCTGTGTCCCCTTTGCCGAAGACGTCACGCAGTTTCCCCAGCAGGAGCCGTATGTAGCGTCCTGATTTCCTGCAGGAAGCGTGACAACCGAATACCTCAGGTTCGGTGCGATCTCCCTGAGCTTTTCAAGAATCCAGTTTCCTTCAACGATCATGGAGCATTCCTCACGGGCAAAGATTTCAAAGGGTTTACCGAAGGAATGGTCGAAAATCTTGTGATCCGTGACAAAGCTCAGATACCACTCAAATGCTTCCAGCCCTTTGGGGGTATTCCAGAGAACGGATCTCCCATCTTCTGCTATAATGCGGCACCCGTTCTGTCGGAACAAGGCTTCCACCAGATAATTCCAGGACTGGCTCTTTGTACCGCCGCAGGCAAAACCCGAACGCGTTATTTTGTCTCCGTCAGTTGCTGTCATTTTAAGTGCCCACGCCTTCAGATCAGACCAGTTTTTCGGCGGACGGCTGATATCCAGTCCGGCATCTTTTGCGTGTGCCGTATTGATGAAGAGAGCCAGGCATCCACCACCGACGGGGATGCCGTAATACTTGCCGTTGTGACGGAAGGAAGCTGCCAGTGGGATCAGCTCCTTATCCAACGATTGGATGGAATATACCTCTTTCGGTATGGGCAGTACAAAACCGGATTTAATAAACCCGTACGCCCAGGAATTGTGAATGTTAATCACATGCGGTCCTTTGCCTGCACGGAGCGATGTGTTCAGTTTTTCACGATATCCTTTAAAGGGCATGGACTGATACGAAACCGTAATATCCGGATTTTCTTTTTCAAAGAGCTGGATCAGTTTTTTGATTGCCTTGTCTTCAGGGGCAAAGAAATGACGCCAGTAAACGATCTCAGTCTTTGCTTTGGGGCTGCCTGAAGATGCCGCCTTGGGCTCTTCCTCCCAGCATCCGGAAAATAAAAACGAACAGGATACGCATGCGAACAACAGCATGGCTTTCGATTGCTTCATAATACAATGTCCTTTCATGGTGACGTAGTGAAGATTAACCCATTATAAATGATAAACAGATAATCTTCAAACCTTTTTCAGAGAACTCGGTGTCTGACGGGTGATTCGTTTAAAAACAGCCGCAAAATACTGGGACGAAGAAAATCCCAGATTGAAAGCAACATCCGTTACCGAATGCTTTCCGGACAACAACATCTTTTTCCCGGCTTCAATTTTGGTTCGGGTAATGAATTCTCCGGGCGGCATGCCGGTCTGCTCCCGAAATTTGGCCTTAAAGCGAGACGTTGAAAGACATGCGTCATGGGCCAGTTGATCAATACTGAAATTCTCTTCAACATGCTCCTGAATCCTGGAGACTACCCGCTGGATATCTTCGGAAAAACAGCGTTCTTTTTGTGCGTCCGCGCACTCGATCACAGTCAATAAAAGTTCCGTAACCACATTGGCAATAGAAATCCGACACAGGTCGCTCGTTCGATTTTCGTACAGATGAAAAATCTTCTCAAACATCTGCTGAAGCTGCGGATTCCCGAAAAAGTAGCGGTGGGGAAGGCTGCGTAGCCGTTTTTTTAGAATTGCAGCCTGCGGAGGATGTAAAAAAAGAAACGGTTTCTTTTTCTTCGAAAGCGTTACCTGGATCCAGAAGAGAAAAGCCTTGTCGTGCGGATTAAGCCCGCTGCCGTGTTTTTCATCCGGATACGTGATAAAGACATCGTTTCCTTTCATCACATAGTCTCTGCCGTCCACATTATATACCCGTTTGCCCTTTTTCAGATAACAGATTTCCATGGTGGACGGATGGGTGTGTTCAGGAAGCCCGAGTTCAGCACATGTGAGGTCGGATCGGCCGACCATTGGGATTTCAGGGATTCCCACATCCGTAAAATCAATAACCGTGCGTTTTTCATGTCGCTCCATGGATAATATTGTACTGAAATATTAATTTGAAAGCAATATAATAATATAAGAGGTATATTACATCTGAGAAAAACGCATCACTCAAACTGTAATTTCAGGAGTATGATAACATGAGTACAAAAACTGCAGATGGCAGAGTAAACATCAAGGGTATAACCGTATTTCTCGGATTCATCCACTATGGAGGAGAGAAAAATGCAGGAACACTTTAAAAAAGCCATGCTCTTTGATTACCCCGAAAAACTCCCGGTTCGGATTTCCATACTGCCCGCCGTACGAATGAAATACGGAAATGAAATCAACGACCTGATGCGTAAGCATCCGTATCTGTTCAGCGCGGATAAAATTAACGAAGACTACGCAAATATGATGCGCGACACATACCGGGAAGGCGATCATACCGATGCATGGGGATGCGTGTGGAGCAATGTCTGTGAAGGCATGGAGGCCCTTGTCACCGGTCATCCGGTACAGACACGTGAACAAATTCGCGAATTAGAGCTTCCTAAAGAAGACATCGGATTCCCGCACGGCTTCATGTTTCTTCGACTGACCGACCTTCGTGGATTTGAAAACGCAATGATGGACTTTGCTGAAGAGCCGCCCGAACTACAAATCCTGATTGACAAAGTACTGAAATACAACCTCCGTCAACTTGAGAACCGTCTGAAAAATGTGAAACCTGGAGACATGGTCTATTTCGGCGATGACAACGGCATCCAGAGCAGCCTTCCGATCAGTCCGGATACCTGGCGTAAATACATCAAACCATGCTACGCGGCCATCTACGGACCCTGCCGTGAAAAGGGATGCTACGTATACATGCATACCGACGGACACATATATGAAATCATACCAGACCTGGTCGAGTGCGGAGTAACCGTAATCAATCCCCAGTATCGGGCCAACGGTATTGAAAACCTCAAACGCGTCTGCAAAGGCAACGTATGCGTGGACCTGGACCTGGATCGCCAACTTTTCCCGTTCGCTTCACCGGCAGAGATTGAAGACCACGTATTCGAAGCCGTGGACGCCATGGACAGCCCCGAAGGAGGGGTCTGGCTCAAAGCCGAGATCAGCCCGGACATCCCGCTGGAAAACATCGAAGCCATCTGCTGCGCACTGGAAAAAGTCAGCCAGCGAAAATCAAAATCCGCCTGAAAAAAAATTAACACTACAAAATATAATTTTTGCGCAGATGTGAAACTTCTTTTTTTTAGTGTTAATACCTCAATTTTTCACCAAGATCCAGGATTTAAACAAAAAGAATCATAGAAACCACCCGGGTATCGCTTATAATAAGGTTTTTCTGGTATTCAATCAGTAATCACCTTATTTCAAGGAGGACACCCGGATGGT
>CAZGEP010000163.1:0-10438 GCA_964524955.1 uncultured Planctomycetota bacterium
CGTCCATAATATTTCTCTCCTGAAAGTAGCGTAAATGAATGCCTGCAGGAGAGTTGTCGTCAACTTAACCGGATAACTTCAGTAAATCTGGCGTTGTAATATTAGAGTATTGTTTCGACAGATCACAGGAGTCTTGTTGTTTTTCGGCTGACCATGGTATACAACACTGGGAACACAACTAGCGTAAGAAACATTGAAGATGCAAGACCACCGAGTGCTACAGCGGCGAGCGGGTATGAGGATGCCGCGCTTGAGCAGTTCCTTGCCTGATAATAACGAAAGATCAAGGTCGCAGCTAATAAATGGTCCGCGTCTTCCTGCGTACCGGCTCTATAAGAAGACTCTATCGTCTTTTTCGCAGTTATTTGTGCACTATCGTATACAGGGCATTTTTGGGGAGCTGAATCGCCAGTCCTTTTCCATTCCTGGTAGCATTGATTTTGCGCGTCGGGTATCCGTTGATGTCCAGGACTGTGACAACGGCAGTGGCAGGACTTTTTTTCAGGATAACGGTTGCCTGAATATTCTCCACATTCAGGGGCGGGGTTCCAAGGTTCAGGATTCTGCCGTTTGTGTCTGTCTTCCAGCCATAGGCCTGTTCCCGTGTAAAGGCCTGAATGAGTATCTTAGCGGATGATGCAAGCGGCTTGTCGTCCAGGCTGATCACCTGAACGCTTGCATAGGTGTTGTCGCAGTCAATGATCATATCGTTGAGTTGAACTGTACCGGCCTTTTTCAGGAATCCGGTAATGCCCTGGCTCCTGGGCGTGTTGACGGTAACCTGTCCGTTTCCGTAATCCCAGTTCAGCTCGCGGGTTTGGCTCTGGATTGTTTTTGCGGCTCGATTGATATTGCGATTCAGGTTGCGCGCAGACGATTTGTCCTGTTCAAAGCTGCGCGAGATCTTACCCGTGAAGAAAGCCAGCGGGTCTATGGCGGAATTTTCGTGCGATGCCGGATGTCCGGCTTTGGGAATGTCTTTTTGGCGGAGTTTGTCCAGGTTCTGTGAGGTTGCTCCGCTACGTCCTTTCAGAGCAAAGAGGTGCTTGAGGGACAGGGCCTGATGAATGACCGGTTCGGATTCGGCCACATCACCGCGCCGGTACTGGAGGGCGCAGGCTGGAAACTGGCCAAGGACCGAGGGCACGGAAACCGGGAATTTGACCGGAGTCTGCTGCCAGCCTGGAGCGTTTACAGCAAAGAAAAAGAATCCATCCACTCCCTGAAGTGCACCGTATGCACTGCAGAGGAAGGTGTTGTCCGCACGAAGGCGGTTGGGCAGGGTCCACCCGGTTTCGGAGATGATCTGCGGAAATCCATTGTACTGGAAGAACTGAATGGGCAGCGCTGTAGGCTCCAGGACGCCGGCACGGTCTTCAAAGGTGTCATTTGTACTGACCGCATAACTTGAACGCGGGCCGGTATGTTTTCCGCCAAAGTATCCATGCTGATCAATCACGTCGCATGTCGTGTATGTGTAGCGCTCAATTGCATCCAGAAGGGCCGGATCTGCGGTTTTCCAGTTGCTTGCGGAGATCAGGCTTTTGACTCTCAGGTCTGTGCGGAAATATTGTTTTATGGATGCGTAGAACTGGCGCTGATGCTCTGCCAGAAAGCGCACCTGATCGCTTATCCGTGTCTGTTTGTCCGGGGCGCCGGCAGTCATGCCCTTGGCGGTCATGTGCCACGCGTCAAAGAGGCCCATTCGGCCGGCGGAGGTGTTGTCCCGCTTGTGTCGCGTACGGGGCCAGGCAGCAGTCGCCTTTTTCAGGGAACCGTATTTTGTCTTCAGCCACTTGGCAAAGGCATTTTCCATGATTTGCAGCTGCGGTCCAGGAATGTTTGTTTCACTGAATGTCCAGAAGAAACAGCTGTCTTCGTTCACGATTTCCACGATGCCTACGCATGGGTCTGCTGCAAGCGTTTTTCCGGAGTATGGATTTCGTGTTGTAAAGAGTGTCTTTGCCCAGGATTGGTAGATTTCGATGAGCGTTGGATTGAAGTAAAAGGATGCAAAGGGCTTTTTGTTCTTTATGTTTTCATAACCGCGGATTCCATACCCGGGTTTGATATCAAACCACAGGGGAAAGTAAAAACTGATCTTGGAGTAGATGCCCTGCTTTTTCATGGCAGTGATAAAGTAAAAGAGCTGGTCGAGGAATTTCATATCCACCCGGGACGGATCTTTCGAAGATTTATCATAGATCGGACCGTGAAACCGGACCATGTTCACACCGTATTTGGCCAGGCGTCCGGCCAGGTAGTCGACCTGTTCCCTGCTCTGGCGGACAATGCCCGGCCCGCAGTTGACTCCCCAGAAACGGACCGGTTTTCCGCTGCCGAGCTGGAATCCGTTGTTTGCGGATCGGATAAAGCCGGATTCACCGGCTGTTTTTTCGTTCAGACAGCGGAGGTCAAGCATCGCATTGGGTGCGAACGTGTCTGCGTCCGGTTCAAAAGCCCACCAGCCGTCGTTGCATTTTCCGCTCTTTTCACCGGGCTTGAGTTTGCCCCTGGGGGTGAAAGCCTTTTGGGTAAGCAGAAAACAGTCAAAGCATGCGGTAGCGCTTTCTTCCTGCCTGGCGGTCAGGCGCAGCTCAAACCTGTGAAGACCTTTGGATAGTTTCACTTTGCCCAGATGAACCCAGTTGGCGCAGATGTGGGTCTGGAATTCGAATGTGTCTGCAAGTGCGATATCTTTTCCGCACACCTTCCATTTCCCCTTGTCAAAACGCCAGCGGAAGGGACCGTGCTTCCAGAATTTTCGTGTCCAGAAATCGTATTCTGCGGTTGTTGGTACGCGGACCTGGTAGATGGCAAAGACGTCGTCTTTGCCCCGTTTGCCGCCGTTGTTCAGCCAGTTGCTCTTGCTCAGGCCGTCTTTGTTCTTGAGCCAGGAAACAGAGAAGTGCGTGTTGGAGAAGTTGTGTTTTTTCGCAGACTCACCTTCCCACCAGACATAATCGTCTGCAGCAGAGATCAGCGGTGTGAAGAGCAGAAATGCAATGAACAGAATGTTTTTTTTCATGGAAGATTTCCTTGTCGAAAAGACAGATGAAAAAAGTGGGTTGAAAAGCCGCAAACATGTGATATAGTACCTAAATCTTAGTTCATATTGTTCAGATACTTATAATTTTGTCAAGGAAATCCTGATTTGAGTATCCGCATTCCAGTAATACGACCTACATTGGCACCGTTTGAACGGATGCGCAGCGAGTTTGAAGATGCCTGTGCTTCCGGCAGCATTACCATGGGCACATATACCCGACGGCTTGAAGCGCTTGCCAGAGAGAAACTCAATTGCAGGGACGCGGTGGCCTGTTCGAACTGCACTTCCGGATTGATTGCCGCGTTGAACGTACTGGGCGTGACCGGTGAAGTTATACTGCCGACGTTTACCTGGTGTTCAACCGGCCATGCTGTTGTGTGGAACGGACTGAAGCCGGTCTTTGCAGACTGTGACCCGGAAACATACTGCCTGGATCCTGCTGCAGTCAAGCAGGCTGTGAACGAAAAAACCGGTGCCGTTATGCCAGTGCATATTTTCGGGGTGCCGTGCGATTGCAGGGCATTTGAAAAAATATGTGATGACAACGGACTGAAGCTGATCTTTGATGCTGCACAGGCTGTGGGAGCTGAGCATGATGGCACAACCATTGGTTCTTTCGGGGACGCGGAAGTGATTTCCCTTTCACCAACAAAACCGGTTACGGCAGCAGAAGGAGGTCTCATCCTGACCAGTGATCCGGCATTTGCAGCCGAACTTCGTTCATTCATGGACTACGGGAAGTCCGGAACCGTTGATGAACCGGATGTGGCACGAGTGGGTCTGTCCGCGCGAATGAGCGAGTTTCATGCAATTATTGGATACCACAGTCTCCTGATGCTTGAACAACTCAGGGCTCACCGTCTGGAGTCTATACAGTATTACCGGCATCGTCTGGAAGGAATTGATGGGGTCTCTTTTCAGAAGGTTCCGGAAAAGAGCCGTTCCTCCGGTAACTACATGGTCGTGTTTATCAGCGGAGAAGAAAACGGCATGTCCAGGAGAGATGTTGTCTTTCAGGGATTGCTGAAAAAAGGCATTCAGACAAAGAAATATTTTTATCCATGTCTGCACAGGCAGACAGCTTATGAAACGTACAAGAGTATACGCCTGCCCGTTTCAGAACAGGCCTCTTTGCAGGGGCTGGCATTGCCGTTATACGGGCACATTCGTAAAGAGACCGTGGATACGGTATGTGATGAAATGCTGCGTTTACTGAACGCATAAAGGAAAAGCGGCTGGATGGATGGCTGAATCCGTAAGGCCGCTGCTGAAAACGGTTCGAATAATACTATGACGGATATCCTGATTCCCGTAATCGTATGTGCATTTGTGATTGGGCTTGTGTCTCAGTTTCTGATGATGCGTATCGCCCGATGGACCGGTGCGCTTGATCGTCCGGAAGGTGAGTTGAAACCGCACGAGCGACCGGTCCCTGTCCTGGGCGGTTGCGGAATATTCATTGGTTTTATTTGCGGATTGATCCCGATGTTTCTTGTTTACGCAGGATCCGGGGGACTGCCCGTGGTTCCTGCTGTGGGACTGATGATGGCGATAACCGGCCTGATTGACGACCTCCGTCCACTTGGGCCGATTGTGCGAATTGTGACACAGATAATCGCTGGCCTGATTTTGTTTTACTGGGGCACACCAGTCTTAATCGGCGAGGAACTGCTGGGACAGAACGCTGTTGGGATGATTCTGTCTGCGGCTGTCGTACTCGTGTATGTGTCCGGTGCAGTCAACTCTTTTAACATGATGGACGGCATGGACGGTCTTGCCGGAGGCGCTGCTGTGATCGCCGCGGCCATGGCTGCGATCATTCTCTATTACTCGGGGGATGAACCAGGTGCGGTGATTGCACTCTCTCTGTGCGGCGGTATGATAGCGTTTCTGGTCGTAAATCTGCCGCCGGCAAAAATATTTATGGGAGACTCCGGCAGTTGTTTTACCGGTTTTGCTCTGGCGGTCCTGATGCTTCGAATTGTTTCGGTCAATCATTCGATTGCCGCACTGCTTTGTTCGCTGTTGATTATGGGAATTTTTATTCTGGATTCCATGGCCGCTTTCTGCAGACGGCTGTACAGGCGCCGACCGATCTTTTCCGGAGACAGAAGTCATATCTATGATCTTCTGCTCAGGAAAAATATGCCGGTCCCCAAAGTGCTGCTGATTATGTGGCTGCTGACCTTTCTTTCTGGAGTCGCTGCGTACGCGGTGTTTTTGTATGAATTTCATTGAACGTATGCTGGACATTGTTCTGGCAACCCTATTCATTATACTTCTTTCTCCGTTGCTGCTCGGTGTTTCCCTGGTGCTGCGCATGACCGGAAACGGAACCGTACTGCGCCGGAGAAAGTATGTCGGAAAAGGAGACAGGCCGTTTATCCGGTACACATTCCGAACTGGCGAACGGCTTTTCAAACCGGACGGAAGCCCGGTGCAAAGGGCAGTAATCGGACAATACCTGAGAATGTTCAGACTTCATAGGCTGCCGCTGCTGTTTAATGTGTTTCGCGGTGAGATGTCCTTTGTCGGGCCGCACCCGGTCAAGGAAAAGTATTTGAAATATTACACAGACGGACAAAAGGATGTTTTCAGCGTTCGGCCGGGTTTATTCTCACCCAGATCCTTTCGTTCAAATGCGAACATTGTCTCGGAAGATGTGCTGACCAACAGCCAGTTTGTCCGCTATTACCTGCCTGAGCTGATTGAAGGCGACCGGGCATATCTGAAGAAAAAGACATTTGTGTATGATTTGAAACTGTTGGTGATCGGACTGATGAGCGCGCTGCTTGCCAATCCGCTCTTTCTCGAAAAGGACCAGCCCAGAAGGATTCTGATTTACACGGCGCATTTCATTCTGTGCATTCTGGCTTACTGGCTGGCGTTTGAGCTTCGGTTTGACGGTGATATTCCGCTCAAAGATCCGATAAACAATGTAAATTATTATGACAAGTTCCTTCGCACCCTTCCGCTGATGCTGACCTTCCGGTTTGCCGGGCTCTTTGTATACGGACTCTTCCAGGGCTTTCTGCGCTACACCGGAATCTATGATTTTTTCAGTCTGCTCAAGGCGGTAACGCTTGGAAGCGGCCTGATGTTTGTGACCAATTTTCTCTTTCTATCCGCGGAATATCCGGATGCCGTGATTTTGATTGAGTTTTTTGTCATCCTGATCATGCTTTCCGGGTTGCGGGTGTTTGTATTTTTCTTTCGGGATTCCATCCTTGGAAATCTACCCGGCGAAAAGCAGGACCGGGCGCTGGTGGTAGGACTCACGGATTCAGCGGAATCCGTGCTGCGCCAGTTGACCGGAGCTTCGGACTCAAGTATTGAACCTGTGGGACTGATCGACCCCCGGTCACGAAGAATCGGATATAAAATACATGGCGTACCTGTTCTCGGCGCAGTGGATGATGTCGAGCGTCTGATTCCTGAGAAAAATATCAACTGCATGATACTTGCAGATTCCGGACTGGGAAGTCGCCACAGAAAGACAATCGTGGACTGTTGTACCCGAAATAATGTTCAGCTTCGGAAGATTCCAGCCATTACCGAAATCGTTTCCGGACGGGTGCGGATGACCGACATCAAGGAGGTTCAGTTCGAGGACCTGCTTGGCCGCAAGCCAACCAAATTGGATACCGAGCTGGTCTCCGCTGAAATCAGGGACAAGGTGGTATTTGTGACCGGTGCCGGCGGATCCATTGGCTCCCAGCTCTGCAGGGAAGTTGCGTTTTACAAGCCCCGCAGAATGATTCTTTTTGAAATCAACGAAGAAGCGGTCTTTGAAATGCATCGGCAGCTTGTTCGCAAGCATGCGGATATCGACATTGTTCCGATTACCGGTGATATAACGGACCGTGCCCAGGTACGCGGAATCCTGGCCAGATACAAACCCGAAGATGTGTATCACTGCGCCGCGTATAAACACGTACCATTGATGGAAGATAATCCCGTTTCTGCCATCCGCAACAACACCCTGGGTACGCGCATACTGGTGGAAGAGGCGGAAAGAGCCGGTGTGGCAAAATTTGTAATGATCTCCACGGACAAGGCAGTCAATCCCTGTAACGTGATGGGGGCTTCCAAACGCCTTGCGGAGAAGGTTGTCCTGGATATCAGTTCCGCGGCCAGGACCCGATTTGTAATTGTCCGGTTCGGGAATGTGCTGGGGTCCAGCGGAAGCGTAATCCCCATCTTCAAGAAACAGATCGCGGAAGGCGGCCCAGTGACGGTGACCCATCCGGACATTATCCGATATTTCATGTCCATTCCCGAAGCGGTTCAACTGGTGCTTCAGGCCGGAGCCATGGGCGAGGGCGGCGATATCTTTGTGCTGGAGATGGGCGAACCGGTCAAGATTGCGGACATGGCCAGCCAGCTGATCCGCCTCTCTGGATTCAGAGTGGACAAAGACATTGCCATTGAATATACCGGACTTCGTCCCGGAGAAAAGATGTTCGAAGAACTGGTGTATAAAGAAGAGGAGCTTGAAAAGACCAGGCATCCCAAAATCAACAGAGTCAAGCCGGAAACCGAAACGAACGGACTGCAGATCAGGGAAATTCTGCAGCAATTTGAACCCCTGGTTGAGTCCTACGATCCGGATTCCATCCTCAAAGTGATTCGAAAATACTTTCCTGAAATCCCGCCGCGAGACAAGTACGATTCTGGATAAAGCAATGCAATTTTCAAATCAGAACCATTCTCATGCAAGTCATGGAATAACAGAATGATGCACTGTTTTTATTTTGTTCGATTGACGATATGCCTGGACGTAACATTTTTCACACTCTGGTCGGCTTGACAAACCGTTTTTTTGGAGTATACTTAAAAGAATACATACTTTTAAGTGATTTTATTAACGATATTTAGAGGTCGAAATGACTGAGAAAACTACTTACCGTTTAGGTATAACACGAAAGCATGCCTGTCGGTTGATTCTTCTGGTTCTGCTGACCTGTCTTTTTTCGTTTGCAGACGCCGCTGACAGAACCATCTCAGATGCCGGCGGCGACTGGAATAACACCGCTACCTGGGGTGGAGACTCAGTTCCAGGAAGCGGCGATGAAGTCATTGCCACTGCCACGTCCGGAGACGTGACCATTGACGCGGCAGCTTCGTGTCGCTCTATCAATCTGACCAATTATACCGGAACGCTGACACACAATGCAGGCGTGACCTTGTCCATCGGAGACGCAACTGCGGGAACCGGTAATGTTGCCTTGAAATTTAGCAGCGCTATGACTTACACGCTGGGCGACAGCCAGACATCAGCGATTTCATTTGTTTCAACATCAGCAACTGTTCAAACCGTGGATTTTGCGGCAAAGACCACAGGAAATGTTACCTTTAACGGAGCGGGTGGATCGTGGCAGATGACCGGAGAGCATGTCATGAGCTCCGGCGCCACTTTGACGTTGACAAGGGGGACACTGGATACAAATGGCCAAGCCATGACGTGGGGGCTGTTCAGGTCACAGGATGCGAATGCAAGGACACTGTCGTTCGGTTCTTCCCAGATCACCGTAATCGGAGGGGGATCTGGCGACAAGCACTGGCTTTCCAACGCAGCCAGTCTGACCGTAACTGCCAATACAGCCACCCTGACTCTTGTAAAGAGTGAGCCGCGTTATGAAACCGTTTTCTTGTCTGCTGCTGACCAGGATTGGAATGGATTATCTCTGGTCTTTAACGGCGGCGGCGAATATACCTTGTGGACAGCCTGGGGCGGTGGCGGTGTCGGCGATAGTGCTCCCTCAACCTACAAGAGTGTTACATTTAACGGCAGCACATCTCACGAACAGGGAGCCAATCAGGCCCAGATGCTGGACAGCGGAATCATTGTTACCGAGTCTTTTAATGTCCTTGGCGCAGATGCCAGCAACAGAATTAATTTACATGAAAAGCAGGGGCGGTCCATACTGATTACGATTCCTGACGCAAGTGCAATGACTGCTTCCTACCTGGATGTCCGGGATATGAATATCTCAACAGCGGTGGATTTGTCCGGTATTACAGGCGGCGCGTATGACAAAGGGAATAATACCAATATTACGTTTACTAATTTTACGGCCTCTGATCTTTATTTTTATGCTCCAACTGCCGGAACATATGACTGGACGGATGCGAACAACTGGTACCTGGGAAGTGGCGGTACAGGCGGATTAGCCGACAGAGCGCCTTTTGATATTGATACGCCTGTGTTTGACGCCAATTCTTTCGGAGTTGCAGGAATAACCCTGAACCAGGATGATTCATCCATTACGCATGATATTGACTTTCAGTCTGTAACGAACAGCCCGACCTGGCACTTTCCGATAGATCAAACGTATATATACGGAAATGTGACCATAGGACCGGGTATGACAATTACATGTGACGCTCCTACAGACTGGTTGTGGGTTCGAGGATCCGGAACAAACAACACCTTTACCTTTACAAGCAATGGCGCTAAATGGCCGCAGGAATTTCTTATTGTTTGGGGAGTATCCTCATCAAATACTTTCCTTTTAGGTGATGCATTTTCGGCAAGGCATGTATATTTGAGAGATTTCAGTCTTGATGCCAATGACCAGGATGTTACGGCTGAATCTTTTTATGCCCGTTCGAATTTAACAGCAAACATGGGGTCAGGTCTTTGGACCATCACTGGTACGGATAATTATCTGGGTACCGGAAATGTCTGGTACAGTGGCAGCGGAACAGTCAATGGTGAGTCTTCAACAATAAAACTCACAAATAATACAAACGGAACCATTGTGTTTGATGGAGGAAGCCAGACATACAACAATATTCTGCTCTCCGGATCCGGCCAGGCAACGTACGAGATTCAGGATTCCAATACGTTTAATGACTTTCAGACCGAAAAGACGGTTTCGCACACCATCCTCTTTACCAACGGCACCACAACAACAGTCAGCACATTCAATGTTTCCGGATCAGACAGCAAGCTTGTCAATATCGGCAGTACAATCATTAATGCAACCCACACCCTGAGCTGCGGAGCTGGAACCATTGACTGCAGTTATCTGAACATCAGCGACTCTGTAGCAGCCGGAGGAGTCACCTGGAATGCGAACAACTCGGTTGACGCCGGCAACAATACAGGTTGGAATTTCCTGGGAGATGCGCCCAACACCTGGACCGGAGCGGACGGAGGCGACAATAACTGGGATACTGCCGGAAACTGGTCTGACGGGGTTCCTGATTCAGATGATGTGGTCTATTTTGTTGGCAAATACAATGTGAACTGCGATGTGAATACCTCCGTGGATGTCAAAGGCATCCGCGTGGGCCGGACCTATACCGGGACCATTGCTCAGGCTGCGGATATGACCATTGGCGTTTCCGGCTGGGAGCATGACGGCGGTACCTTTACCGGTG
>CAZGEP010000164.1:0-8927 GCA_964524955.1 uncultured Planctomycetota bacterium
CGTATCTATTCGGGTAGGCGGATTGACCAGGATTATCTGAAACCGCCGTTCCAAAGCCGCGTCCTTCTCAATATACTTGCGGTACTCGTCCATAGTGGTTGCGCCAATACACTGAATCTCACCGCGGGACAGGGCCGGCTTGAGCACATTGGAAGCGTCGATCGCGCCTTCGGCTCCACCCGCACCCACCAGGGTGTGAAGTTCATCAATAAAGAGGATAATCTTTGCCGAACGCCGTACCTCCTGCATGACCGCCTTGATGCGCTCCTCAAACTGGCCGCGATACTTGGTTCCCGCGACCATCATGGCCAGATCCAGCACCACAATCCGCTTGTCCATGAGCAGTTCCGGCACATTGTTGGCCACGACATTCTGTGCCAGGCCTTCGACAATCGCGGTTTTGCCGACCCCGGCCTCGCCGATCAGCACCGGGTTGTTCTTGGTGCGGCGGCTCAGGATCTGCATCACCCGCTCAATCTCAGCTTCCCGACCAATAACCGGATCCAGTTTGCCGTCCGAAGCCAGCTGGGTCAGATCCCTTCCAAAAGCATCCAGTGCCGGAGTCTTGCCCTTGTTCTGGGGCTTCTGCCCCATGCTCCTCGGGTCCACCTGATTACCGCCCAGCAGATTAAGGATCTCTTCCCGTACATCCTCCAGGTTCACACCCAGGTTGATCAGAACCTGGGCGGCTACGCCATCGCTTTCGCGAAGCAGACCGAGCAGCAGATGCTCCGTACCCACATAATTATGATCCAGCGCCCGGGCTTCCTCCAGCGAATATTCAAAGACCCGTTTTGCGCCGGGAGTGTATTGAGGTGCGCCCTTGGCGCTCAGGCCGCCGGTCGGTTTGACAATGTTCTCCACTTCAATACGAACCTTTTCCAGGTCAATATCCAGGTTTTCCATCACATTGGCCGCAACACCGCTTCCTTCTTTGATCAGGCCCAGCAGAACATGTTCCGTTCCTACATAGTCATGACCCAAACGGTCCGACTCCGCCTTGCCGTACGCAAGAACCTTTCTTGCTCTGTCAGTAAATCGATCGAATTTCATATTCAAAGCTCCTTAAATTATAAGTGCATCACCCATTATAACAGAAATGAAAGCATGTCAAATGTCTTTTTCATCCCTTTGCATCCTGCTGAAAACACCATCATCAGCCATCCGCCTGAACGTTGTAAGACAATGAAATACAGTTTTGATTGTGATATGGGAAAAGTTCAGAGGCGACTGTTTAGACCCCTGTAATGTAAGAACACTGCAATGGAGAAGTTTTAGATAAAACAGCGTCGTTCAATGATGCCCATGATTGAATAGATCAGCTGGGCCGCGGTAAAGCTGTATCCGTGGAACCCCTGGATGGGCGTGAATTCGACCAGATCAAACCCAATGCACGATCTTTGTCTGCAGAGGGTTTCAATGATCCACAGCGTCTGATACCAGTCCAGTCCACCGGGAACCGGTGTACCGGTGGCAGGCATGATTCCTGAATCCAGCACATCAATGTCCACGGTCAGGAAGATTTTTTCCGGAAAATCAGGCGGCAGCTGTACAGATTCAATGCCATTTGCGGCAATGCATTCTGCATCATAAAAGCAGACATTCTGGTCAGCACGCACATGTGCTTCTTCTTGAGCATAACTTCGTGTTCCGATCTGAAATAGAGGGACATTCATTTCCAGCACGCGACGCATTACACATGCATGGCTGTAACGGTTATCCTCGTAACAGTCACGAAGATCCGCGTGTGCATCGAGTTGAATCAATCCGAATGGTGTGCCCCGTTTTTTGATGGATCGGACTGATCCCAGGGTTACAGTATGTTCACCGCCGATGACAACAGGCAGCGCATTATGGTCAAGACTATCTCCGACTCGACCTGCAATGCGCTCAAGCACGTGCTCTGTATCCCCGGTGCAGTCCACTGGAGACGCAGTGTAAATTCCTCGCTCACAGGGCAGGCTCTTGCCGTCAAAGCATTCAAGCTGGGCAGAGGCGTTGAGAATGGCTTCCGGCCCCTGTGCTGTACCGGCACCATAGGAAACACTTGATTCGAAAGAAACGGGGATAATGTGAAAGAATGCCTTATCCGGTGGTGATGGAAAAACGTCCGTCCCGTGAAAAACAGTATGCGATCTTTTCATTATGCGAGCCTGCTCCTGAAATCATTGTAGCCGAATGTCCGGACAATATCAACCGTTCCCTGACGCAAGAGACCAATAGAAGGCAGCCGAATTCCATTAAATGTATTGGTCTTGACCATTGTATAGTGCGCCATATCTGTGCACACAAGCTTGTCGCCCATGGCAAGCGGAGCATCAAAGGAATAGTCCCCCATGATATCTCCAGCCAGACAGCTGTTTCCGCAGATACGGTACGTGTACGGTTTTTCATCCGCACCAGTCGATTCTTTAATGTGAGGACGGTACGGCATTTCCAGCACATCGGGAAGGTGTGCAGCCACAGATCCATCAATAATTGCAATGTCCATGGCATTGTGTACAACATCCAGAACAGAGGTCACGTAAATGCCTGCATTCAGCACAACCGCTTCACCGGGTTCGAGATAGACCTGTGCGCTGTAGCGATCCTGAACACGATCAATCAATCGGCAGAGGTGATCAACATCGTAATCTGGACGAGTCATATGATGACCGCCGCCCATATTGATCCAGTCCATGCCCTGCAGATATGCTCCAAAATTCTCTTCCACTGCATCAAGTGTCCGCTCAAGCGCAAAGGAATCCTGTTCGCAGAGTGTGTGGAAATGAATACCGGAGATGTTGTCCAGATCTGCTTTTTCAAACTCTGTTCGCGTCATGCCCAATCGGGAGCAGGGAGCACATGGGTCATAGATCCGCGTCTCTGTTTCTGAATGTTCCGGATTGATACGGAGACCGCAGCAGACATTCGGATGCTGCCTGCACAGCTTCCGAAACTGATCCCACTGGTGACGGGAATTGAATACAACATGATCACTGACCGCAAGAACGTCAGCCAGACTCTCTTTTGTATAGGCAGGAGAGAATGTATGGACTTCGCGGCCAAACTCCTCTCTGCCCAGTCTGGCTTCATCCGGACCGCTGGCACAGGTACCGTCCAGGACGGTCCGAAGCAGCTCAAAGGTTTCTGTCATGGCAAACGCCTTGAGTGCCAGCAGAATTTTTGCATTGGTCTGTTTCTTAATCCGAGCCAGAATCCTGAGGTTGCGTTCAAGCGCATCCTGGTCTATGATAAAACAGGGAGTTGGAATTGAATCCAGGTTCATATTATTGATCATTCGAGATGGATCCCGGGCAAGGTGATGTCCTGCTCTGTCCAGGCAAGACCGTGGATATTCAGTTTCTCCATAAAGGGTTCGGGATCAAACTGTTCGACATTGAATACGCCTTTTCCGCGCCATGTGCCGGTCAGCATCATCATTGCACCGATCATGGCCGGCACACCTGTTGTGTAGGATACGGCCTGGGATTGAACTTCTTCAAAACACTTTTCATGGTCGCAGATATTATATACATAATATTGCTTTTTCTGTCCATCTTTGACACCGCTGATCAGGCATCCGATACAGGTGCGGCCTCTGGTGGACACACCCAGGCTTGCCGGGTCCGGCAGAACAGCTTTCAGAAACTGCAGCGGAACAATGTCCTGCCCCTGGAACTGGATGGGCTTAATGGAGATCATGCCGATTCCTTCCAGTACGGAGAGGTGGTTGAGATAGCTGTCGGAAAAGGTCATCCAGAAACGCGCCTGGCGGATTTTCGGAAAATGTTTGATCAGCGATTCCAGTTCTTCATGATACATCAGGTACATTTTCTTAGGACCGATTCCTTCCGGAAAGTCGAATGTCCGGCATTCACTCAACGGTTCTGTTTCGATCCACTCCCCCTCTTTGTAAAACTTTCCGCGTTGAGTAACTTCACGAATATTGATTTCCGGATTAAAATTGGTTGCGAACGGATGTCCGTGGTCACCGGCATTGCAGTCAATAATGTCCAGTGTATGAATGTCATCAAAGTGTTTTTTCATGGCCCAGGCGGTGAAAATATTGGTAACTCCAGGGTCAAAGCCGCAGCCCAGAAGTGCCATACGGCCGGCAGATTCAAATCGGTCCTGGTAGTCCCACTGCCACTTGTAGCAGAATCGGGCTTCATCTATGGGTTCATAGTTTGCCGTGTCCAGGTAATCCACTCCGGTTTCCAGGCAGGCGTCCATGATGGCGAGATCCTGGTATGGAAGCGCAACATTGATAACCAGCTTGGGGTTGACCTTGCGGATCAGTGCTGCGGTCTCCGACACATTGTCCGCGTCTACCGGATACGGGTGTACTGGAACACCGGATATTCCGGCAGCAATGGCGTTGCATTTGGAAAGGGTTCTGCTGGCAATGACAAGTTCGGAAAAGACATCCGGAACCTGAGCGCATTTGTGCGCAACAACGGATCCCACGCCCCCGGCTCCGATGATAAGTACTCTGGACATGACGAACTCCTGAAGTAAACGTTATTCTTTCTCAAAATAGGTATAGCCTCTCAGACCTTCATCAAACCCGGCCAGAATCTGCGTGCGTTCCCGGGTTGTCATCAATCCTTTCTGAATTGCCTTGTCCGCCAGTTTGCGGATCCGCTGCCGGGTTGCCCTTACATCATACTCCACATAAGAGAGAACATCGGCAACCGAATCGCCCTCAAGCTCTCGGACATACTCATACGAACCATCCTTTTCCACGTGAACGGATACTACGTTAGTATCTCCGAAAAGGTTGTGCAAATCGCCCAGTGTCTCCTGATAGGCACCGACCAGAAAAACGCCGAGAAAGTATTCTTCGTCTGGCTTGAGACCATGGAGCTGCAGAGTGCTCTTCTTTCGGGAATAGGCGGAAAAAATATCCATTTTTCCATCACAGTCGCACGTGATATCCGAAATAATACCTGATGTATCCGGGTATTCATTTAAACGGTGGAGCGGCATCACTGGAAAAAACTGTTTGATGGCCCAGACATCGGGAAGTGACTGAAAGAGGCTGAAATTACCGTAGTAAATATCATGAATAATGGCATCAATGTTTTTCACATCATCAGAGACGTTCTCTGCGTCCTGAGCAAGCACGGATATCTTCAGCAGCGTATTCTTGAAAACACTCTCAGACACAGCACGTTCCCGGATGCTGATCTGGCCGTGCTTGAACATCTGCCGTGCCTGATCCCGGTAGAATATGGCATCATTGTACGACTCCTGAAGATTCGTAGACGAAATCAGCTTGTACGTCTCCACCATGTTTTCCAGCAGGTCGTTCGTACTTTCCGGAACATTTTCAGGAATAGGCTGAGGGCTGAAATGAGAAACATCCAGGATGTTAAAGATAAGTACAGAATAATAGGAAACGGTCACACGGCCGGATTCCGTAATAATCGTGGGATGAGGGATATGTCTCTTGTCCAGGACCGTAATGATTGTTTCCGCAATGTCGCAGCAGTATTCTTCAATGGAATAGTTTCGGCTGGAATACGTATTGGTCTGAGTCCCGTCATAGTCCACAGCCAGACCGCCGCCCAGGTCCAGATATCCCATGGGTGCGCCTTCCGCGGCCAGCTCCTCGTAAATCCGGCAGGCTTCAAATGCAGCGGTCCGGATACTGCTGATATCCGGGATCTGCGAGCCGATGTGATAGTGGAGCAGTCTGAGGCGGTCGAGCATATCCGACTTCTTAAGTATGTCAAGGATCTCAACGGTCTGCGGCATATTCAGTCCAAAAACACTGGAATCTCCGCCGGATTCCGCCCAATTTCCGTCAGCCCGGGAGGCAAGCCGGACACGTATGCCCAGTAGCGGTTTGACATTCAGTTCTTTTGCTCTGGCGAGAATAGTGTCCAGTTCTCCGGGAACTTCAATCACGAAAATACACGTTAAGCCCATCTTGAGTGCGTGCAGTCCCAGGTCAATAAATTCTTCGTCCTTGTATCCATTGCAGATCAGGCAGGCATCCGGATTATCCAGCATGGAGATTGCGGCTATCAGTTCAGGTTTGCTTCCAGCTTCCAGGCCGTGATTGAACTCTTTGCCGAATTCAGCAATGGCCTCAATCACCTGTTCCTGCTGATTAACCTTGATCGGAAACACCCCTTTGTAATCGCCTTGATAACCGGTCTCGGCAAAAACCTTTTGAAAGGTGTTGTGCAGCATACGGATTTGCGAACCGAGGATATTCTCAATCCGAAGAAGCACGGGCATGGAAAGACCTCTTTCCTCAATTCCACGCGCAATCTCGTGGAGGCTGATAGAGGGCCCCTCACCTTTGCCCATGGGCGTAACGCATACATCGCCATCAGCATTCACAGTAAAATAATCCTTACCCCATCTCTTGATCCCGTACAGCTCAGCAGAGTCTTCAATTGTCCACGTATTCGTTTTTATTTCTTGCATACAATTTCCCTTTGGCAACACTCAGTACAGCCAACCGAAATGAAGCGAATAAACAGATGACAGCAGTTCGGATCAACAGATGCAGCCGGCATCATAACGGCAAAAATAAAATTCAAGTATCATTTTGCGAGATTATCCCTTGTGGCCCTGCATTGTCAATATCATATTGCGGAGGATTGTTAATAACCCAAGATTGTTAGCGATCTGAATCGCCAGTCCAGGTCGCGCGTTTGCTTCAAGAACAAGCGGCCCGTGATTTCGATCCAGAACAAGGTCGACCCCAAGATACCCGATGTTAAGGACACGTCCAAGCATCAGGCAAATATCCAGGATATCCCTCCAGAATGGAATCTCAATGCCTCGAAGCGAATGCAGCGTATCCGGGTGCTGTTCTACGGCTCTGTTATTGCATACGCCGCCGACCGTTCGTCCGGTTTTCATATCGATACCTGCGGCAACGGCCCCCTGATGAAGATTAGCGCGTCCCCTGGATTTTTGTGTGGGCAGTCGAAGCATGGCCATCACCGTCCGTTCTCGATACAGGATAACGCGAATATCCGGTACTCCCTCCTCACAAATGGATTGAAAAGACGGATGCACGGATATTCGCTCTTCAATAATCGCAATATCCGGATTTCCGCCTAGGGAATAGAGGCCGGAGAGTATGGTGGACAGGTGATAACGGATTTCACGAATGTCCAGCACCTGACCGCCGGAAGCCCGGAATTCATTTGCACAGCAATCTTCAATCATCAGAACCCCCCGGCCGCCTGCTCCGGCAGCCGGCTTGATAACAAAGGACGGTGCGGGAATAAGCGCCTGGGAGAAAGTGCGGATGTCACCATACCGCTCAATTACACCGTAGAGTTCCGGAACGGGTATACCATGTCTGCGGCAAAGAATTTTGGTCCGCGCCTTGTTATCCACCAGCGGAAAACGGGAGCGGGAGTTGTTCGGAAAAATCAGTTTCAGATTTCGTGCATTGATTCCCAGTATGCCGACTGCTTTCAATTCAGACGGCCATGCCCAGAAGCGGTGAACAAAGGGAACTCTCATTCGTCGCCTCCTTTTCCCAGGACATCCGGTCGTTGTGCCATATCCTGAAAACGAACCAGTTCGGTTATCCGGTACCCGGCGTATCGGCCGGTCGCAATAAGCAGCGCAGCAACACAGAGCAACAGCTCGGGATAATCAAGCAACAACGCTTCCAGATACTGGATTTTGAACATTGCGAGCGAAAAACACGTGATGATCCATGTTCCTGCCATCATTTTCAGGGCCTGAAGCAGCCCGTCTTCTTCGCATTTGATAAAAAATCGTTCGATCATAGTGGTCAGGATTACGGCCGGTATCAGGACCGCGTGTGCAGTCGGTGCCAGCCCCAGGGAGGCCATCACGGATACGGAAAAAACAATCCCGACGACAGCAATCAGCAGCACGAGCCCCAGTCTGGACACCATGAGCAGCTGTAGCCGGTTGATGATCATTCGGCCGATGATTCCGGCGATGAGGACAAAGAAAAACATTATCAGGCCGGTCAGTATATGCTTGTGCGCCAGGCTCAGCGCAAATAGAGACGGCGTGAATGTACCGTAGGACTGCAGGCCGATGATATTGCGAAACACGGCTGTTACCAGAGCTCCCAGCGGCAGCAGCAGAATCAATCCCAGCGTTGACTGCATGCCCACGGGCAATTGCGTTAAATCAAATATCCGCCACCAGCTGAATCTGTTTGTTTCCGAACGCCTCAAATGGCGATCCGATATTTGAACCGTTTCGCAGGCAACAAACTCAATCGGAACCGCTGCCTTGACAACATAGCGCGAATCCCGGCTCACGCGAACAAACGTACCCGGCAGTTCCCCACCATACCCGTAATAGGGATCATAGGGTTTCCAGCGCCCCTTGATGTATGCTTCGACCCAGATATGCGACGTCTTTCGCTCGGACTCAGTCAGAATAAAGCCGCAGACCGGACGGGCAGGTATACCGGCGGTTCGACAGAGAGTAATCATGGCCAGCGCTGCTCCGCAGGGATTGGCAGACTTGTTGACGAATATTTCCACGGTAGCGTCAAGGGGAGAATCCTGATGCGCAGTAATATCTTCGAAACAGAAGCTGTTGATCCGTTCCGGAAGTTGAGATCGTTTGGGATTGTCTTTTGTCAATTCATTTAAAATAACTTTGGCTGCAGAGCTGTGAACCGGAATGTGTTTTTCTGCCCGTAGATAATAGGCACGGTTTACTGCAGAAAGCGGTTCTTCGCCAAAAACAGAAGGTTCAAAACCAGCGTCGGTTATGATGTCGAACTCGGCACGAAACCACATGCTGTCCCGCTCAACAGAGGTAACCATGACCGCCTCCCGATCACCGGTCCGGCGCTTGTGCTGGATATCCATGGAAAAACCCGAATGACTGAAGGACTCCCGAATCACACGATTCTTCTTCGACGTGTCCGGCAGGGATATGCGTATGCGTTCGTTACAGCGCACCCTGCCAAAACC
>CAZGEP010000164.1:8937-10434 GCA_964524955.1 uncultured Planctomycetota bacterium
TATCATAAGACAGGCGCCAGACGGCACGATCCCTTTCCGGACGAAGCGGATGGAGACAGACCCTTCGCACTCCGGCAATCAAACCCGATACGATCAACAGCATGAGTATGGCAGTGATGCCAATTGTTTTCTCTTTCATTTCAATGGAAATTCCAGCATGTATTCCCGTTCTTTCTCTACTTTCTTCGGAAAGTAAAGAATGTAAAGATACCGGTCGGATTCATCCGGCAGAACAGCGCAGCGGTTTGACTTTCCCTTTTCATCTCTAAGTGCGTCGTAACTGAACTCACTTTTTTCCGGAATTTTTTTTCGAAAAAAATACAGAGGCATCAGTTTTCGAGTTTGACGGCGGCGCATCTTCTCTACAATTCCAGCGGTCTGGCTGTTTGGAAATGTCCGCACCGTATACGACATGGTTTTTGCCGAAGCCAGACGGCTTGCGGGTGTTTTTATAAACACCTTGTTTTTTTCTCGTAGACAGGCCCGTACCGGCCGGTACCTGGGTTTCATGCCTGAGGGAAATATCCGTACTTCCGGATCCCCCCACAGGCGGAAACTCAGCGCCACCCGCCGCATCTTGTCCGTCTGCTTGTGGTTGCGTTTGTCCTTAAGGTCTGCCAGGCAGAAAAAATAGTTGCGTGCATCACGCAGTGCCTCACCCGCTGTGCACCTGCGGTAGAGCATGTTATCGCAAAAGGCCTTGATAAATGAACTGCCGGATGCACTGTGAATATTGGTCATGCTGCCCACAATACCAATACCGCCCAGATCAAAAATAATTTTTCCGGTTTCGCGCTCCAGCGAATGGCAACTCTGCAGAATGACCAGTGGAAATTTCTCCAGTCGTGAAACAGACGGAGAAGCGATCGGCTCCTTGTTGCCTTCAGGATCATTTTCACCGGCATACGGGTAGATTGCCGGGTCTGCATCCCGATCGTAAATGATTTCGGATTCTGTTTCCGCATCCGATACCGGAATATTGCCTTGCGGTGTGTTCGGATCCGTATATCCGTAATCAGTTTCGCAGAGCGGTTTATCTTCTGATGGATTGTCTTCTGCAGTGACTGCATTTGCTGCGTATTCATCATCGGGTACGTATTCCTCAGATGAATCCCATTCCTCCGCCTGATAGTATTCGTGAAGCATCATGGATCGCAGGCAATCATAAAATCCGATGGGCGGCAGAATCAGGCCGGACCATAGTCCCGCAGCAAATTCATACCCGTATTCATTACAATCGTCGTACTCACCAACCTGAACATACGGAGCTGAATAGATTCCGCTGTTATCATAGGGTACACTGAAAAGCGTCTGATCCGTAACATGACCTTCGTAGATGATCAGGTCTGCCTTTTCCGCTGATTTGACCACTGAATCCTGGTCCGGCCGACAGGCGTAAAATTCATCAATGGCGATGTTAAAATTCTTGAATTCAAGGGCTGTCAGCCGACTCACCGTTTCACAAAACGGCAACGCACCGTAATCGCTGTTCGGATT
>CAZGEP010000165.1:0-10249 GCA_964524955.1 uncultured Planctomycetota bacterium
CGCTATCGTCTGCGGCTGGCCGGATATGTACAGCCGTAAGGAGTGGAAAGAACCAGACGAGGGACAGATTGATTACGGATTCAACCGGCTTTTGATTGACCACTGGAACAACGGCGGACTGGTGATGCTTGAGCCCTGTTCTGCCAATCCGTTCGGTGCGCTCGACCCCAGGCGGAGCAGTTCGCGCAAATCAAAGGTCACGGATAAAGAGATGGCAGCACTGGTTGATCCCAGGCATCCGGTGCACAAGGTTTTCCTCAGACAGCTTGATGCCCATGCAAAGGGACTCAGGGAGCTGGCGGACGCAGGCGTTGTCGTTCTCTACCATCCCTATGTGGAGAGTGATGGCGGCATTTCTGGTGGGGCCGCAAGGGAACACACTTTGCCAATATGTGGCGCTTCCAGGTCGATTATCTGATAAAATAAAAAGGCCTGCACAATCTGCTCTTTGTGTGCGACGCGCGCGACAACTCGTATCCTGAAAACAAATACGTTGATATTTATGGACCGCATGTCTACGGACCGTCGCAGTCGTCCCGAATGCCCCTCAAACAGGCCTGGAACAGGCATATCCACCACAATATCAAGCGGCAGAAATACCCCAAACCCTTTATGATCGGTGAAACGGGTGCGCGGACCGGCAAGATCGACTGGGATGCGCTGGAGATGCTTCGGATTCTCAAGCAGCTGCCCCGCATTGTCGCATACCAGAACTGGTGTGACCTGGCCTGTTCGCTGGTTGGCGCATGCAACACATACCCGTTTGTCAATGCCCCGCTGATTCTCAACCGCGGTGAGCTGACCGTGCGCGGCGGAAAACCCCATGACAAGCCGGCAGTTGTGCCGGATCGCTCGCACATCCTCCGTGCATGGGAGTGGTATCACCGGGGGTGGGGGGCTTTTATAAAAAAGTCCATCAAGGGAGACGGCTGGAAGCCTTTTGCGCCTATGAAGAAAGGCTTTGGGCATGGCGGGTCTGCCATTATCGGAGAGGTCGAGGGATCCGGGTCCGGATTTCAATCGCCGGACAAACTTGGAGTCAAGATTGGACCGAGTGTGGGTCTGCAGATCTCCATCATCAACCAGACCGATGCACAAACACTGACCGTGGCGTTCACAACCCAGGAGAAGGAAACATGGGACAAGGCCCGAAAATTGACCTGCACCATCAGCCCGAACAACGCATTCGATGTCTATGATCAGAAATACCACATCTACCGTCTGAGCGGTAAAGACATTGCCGCCTGGACAGGCAAACTCAAACAGCTCCGAATCCAGCTGGGCCCCAAAGCCAAATCCGGCATCCTGCGCATTGATCATGTACGCATCATCGACATGTCCAGGGCTCCGGATCTGAAGTAAGCTTCCGGGATAATCTGTTGACCTCTGACATTGGGAAAGGTACAATACGGTTCTCTAACGAAATCGGAATGGAAAAGACGATATCGAAAGAGATAACGGATCGGATCAATCACTATTGAGTCGTCAGGAGGCAGCATGAATATTATACTTGTCGTAATTGATACACTTCGCTATGACTATATCCGGGCCAACGGCAATGACTGGATCCAGACGCCCAACCTGGACCGTCTGGCCGCACAGTCCTGGAATTTTACAAACAGCTATACCTCCAGCTATCCGACCATTCCGCATCGTACGGATGTGATTACCGGTGCTTACGGTAACCCCTTTCATGTCTGGCGGCCGCTGCCCTATGATGTTCCAACGCTTCCCGAGGCCCTGGCGCGTCTGGGGTACGGTACGCAGCTGATTCACGATACGCCGCACCTGGTAAACGGCGGACACAATTTTGACTTTCCCTTTCACGCCTGGTCCTTTGTCCGCGGCGGAGAAGTGGACCGGTCCACCCTGACCGACAGACTTCATGTACCGGAACACTGGGCAAGAGATCCGCTCTTTGATGACCAGCCCGATGCGCCTGCTGCTCCGGAATTTCCCAACCGCGAGTACAATGTGACGGACACCTATCTGCAGACCAATTACGGGCGCATCCGGTACGAAGACTGGAACTGCGCACAGCTTTTTCTGACAGCCCGGGATTTTCTCAGGCAGAATGCAAAACGGGAAAAATTCTTCCTCTGGCTGGACTGCTTTGATCCGCATGAGCCATGGGATGTGCCCCCGGAATTTGTTCTCAAATACGACCAGACACCCGGTTATGACGGACGGGTGGATCCGCGTACCTTTGGTTCCTGGCGAAACAGCGAGCTGACCGAAGCCGTGGTCCGCCGGATCCGAAACTATTACGCGGCCAAGGTTACGTGGGTGGACCACTGGCTGGGGCATTTTCTGGACGCGCTTGAGGAAACCGGACTGAGCAGAAATACGGCCATTCTGCTGACCAGTGACCACGGCACCAATGACGGAACCGTGAATGGGTTCGGAAAAAAGGTCCCCCCGCATGAAGCAGAAGCGCATACGCCGTTTATGGTCTCGGTCCCGGGAATGGGCAGCGGAACCTGCGACAGCTTCGTCCAGCCCCAGGATGCGTTTGGTACCATCCTGAGTATTGCCGGCGCAAACCCGCCGGCGTGTCTGGATACCCATGACATCCTTGCCCTTGCCCGGGAGGGCCGGACCGGTCCGAGGGAGATTGCTATTGCCGGACTGCCGCCTGAAGAGCGAAAGACGCTGTTTACCGCATTTGACGGAACCTGGTGCCTGGAAGTGGCTGCACGGCCGGAAGACTGCGTGCTGATTCGGATGGGCGAGACCCGGGATGCTGCTGCAGAAAATCCCGATGTGGTGAAGGGATTGCGAACAAAGGCGCTGGATGAGTACGAACGCCGGGGCGCTGATCCGGCTGTAGTGGACTGGCTCCGCTCCGAAGGAAAAACGTCTTTTCCAAGTCACTTTACTCCGCACAAGTTTTATCCCGTACCTGCTGGATTCCAGCACTACTTCAAACGGCTCTATCACGGGGATTTTGCTGAGGAGTAGTGGGGACGGTCAGCTAAGGTTCTGGTTTGAAAACCGTTTCTTTCTTTACTGTTTTTTATTCAGCGGCGCATAACTGTGTCCTTGCTCCTCACAGTACCTGCAAGTACAATTACGTCGTAACGACTTGTCCTGCTCGCTTCTCCGGCCTGCGCGGACGTGATAATTCTACGTTGTAGTGTTAACCGGTTTGCCGGTTTCCATGGACTCCAGAGCAGCCAGGGAAACGCGGAGTGCGATCAGGCCGTCTTCACCCGTGGCCGGGAGGGGCGCGCCCTCGATCACCGCGTCGGCAAAGGCATTAATGATGGGCTGATGCGAGAATGGGGAAACATCTTCACTCTCCGAGCTGTTCCCTGAGTTCAGGGTGATGGTCGAGCCTTTACGCGTGGCAACAGCGTTGGGCCCCATGACCACCTCAGCCTCCACGGCCTGCGTCTTTTCCGGAAGCCCCCAGCACATGGTGACCTCACCCACGTGGCCGCCTTCGTATTCCACAGTAATCATTCCGGTGTCAACGGCAAAATTCTGTATATCCTTGAGCAGGGGCTTGCCTCGACCGAAACATCCGCCGCGCGCATAAACCCGAATCGGGTTTGCATTCAAGATGGTGCGCCACTGGTCAAACCAGTGGACCGCGCAGTCCACAATTGCACCGCCGTTGCCCCGCTTCTCGTGCATCAGCGTTTTGGGCCGTACTTCTCGGATGTCCTGGCGTTTCCAGAAGATCGGAGTGCCGAACGTTCCTTCGGCCACCTGTTTTTTATAAAATACCGTGTTTCCCCAGTACCGGCGCTGGAAGCAGGTTCCAAGGAGCACGCCGTGCTCCGCGCAGCCGGTGATCATGGTACGGGCTTCCTCAATGGTAAGGGCCAGCGGCTTCTCGCACAGGACATGTGCGCCTCTCTCTGCCGCGTAAGCAGTGACTTCGGGATGGAGAAAGGCGGGAACGCATACAGAAACAATATCCGGTTGCGCCTGGTCGATCACGGTCTGGTAGTCGGCGCTGGTGTCCGGTACCTTGTATTTCTCGGCAAATGCCTGCAGGCGTTCTTCAAGCGGGTCTGATGCTCCGACAATGGTTGTGTGTGGATTTTCCTGCCATGCACCTGCGTGCGTCTGTCCCATGTCACCGCAGCCGATGATGACAACCCGTCTGGTTTTCTGGTCGTTCACTGGATGTCTCCCTTGAAATGGGTTGTTAGAAACGAAGCATTCCGCCCGGCCATCTCAGCGGTGGGGATATCGGAAGAGTCCTGTTCCGCGATAATCCAGAGCGGCTCTGAGATATGGGTCTGGATCCATTTTGCACATTCAGCCAGCGGTGCAGCACCGTCACCAAGTGTGACCGTGTTCATGCGGGGTTCGAGAGCTGCGAAATCCTTGAAATGAACGGCGCCGATCCGATCCGCAATTCGGTCAAGTATTTGTGTGACCGGCTGGCCGGCCTTGTAGATCCAGCCCAGGTCCGGACAGAATCGGAAGGCCTTTCGCTCCAGCATGGCCTCAAATACTCCGTTTGCAGAGGTGAATTCCCAGTCGTGATTGTGATACAGCAGTTTGACATTCCGAGCTGCACAAGTGGCTTCAGCCTTTTCGTAGAAGTCAAGTTCCTGCATGAGCGTCTCTGGATCCTTGCCGTGGATACCCGATAACATCAGCAAATCAGCATTGGCAGCGTTCAGGAAGTCCAGCACCTTTGAGAGCACATCCCATTCACCGCGGGCCTGGTTAAGGTCTGCGAGATTGCCGCCGATATGGGAGGCAACCAGCGTGAGTCCGTGCTTCTTGAGTTCGTTGCAGAACGCATCGGGTTTCTGAGAGGCAATGCGGCGGAAACCGATTTCCAGGCCCTCAAAACCAGCGTCAGCAATTTCACTGAATACTTCCGGAAAACGGGCGTCCTGTTCATCGCCCCAGGTGATGGTCTGGCATCCAAGTGTAAAGCTCATTCTCTTTCTCCTGTAAATGGTTTTTCTGCATGGTACGCAAAGTCCTTGTGCATGATCCGCTCGGCAATGCCCTCGGCCGCGATAGCCGTGGACTGATCTTCAAATACAATTTCTGTCTGGCTGAAATTCAGTATGTACCCGGTGTCGTTGTACTGCGAGGATATTATGGATGTAAGCGTCTTGACCGGATCATTAAGGCAGTGAAAGAGTTCACCGGAGAGAATGACCAGATCCGGACTGCCTAAGTTGATCAGGTCAAGCAATGCTTTCGCCAGAAGGGTAAACCGGTTTTCAATCTCCCTGCGGATCCGTTTTGACGGGGACTGGCAGAGCTGGATAATCCGGTCGATGGTCAGAAAATCATTCTGTTTCTTATTGCCCAGAGGAACGTTTTCCTCGGAGCAGATCCGGATCAAGGCGTCGGAGAGTGCGCTGTGGGAGAGGTAGGTATCCAGACACCCCCGACGGCCGCAGGCGCAGTCCGGACCCTTTTCCGTAACCTGGACATGGCCGAGTTCGCCGCGTCCCATGACGATTTCACCTTTGTAAATTTCACCCAGGGACGGGCCTGAGCGAAGGGAAACCAGGTAGATTCTCGATGTATTCTCTATGCGATCCCTGTCCCGGATAAACCAGGAGAGAAAGCCGGTGACATTGTGCTCAAAGACAATATCCATATCTGGAAAGTGCTTCCGGGCAATCCGGCCGAAATCCGTACCGTCAAGGGCTGGCATCAGGGTGTAGGATTCCAGAACACCGTTTTGCGTGTTGATTGTGCCGGGTAGCGCGAATCCGGTCCTGACAATTCTGCCTGTGAGTTCCGGATGGTCTGACAGCAGTGCGTTGATGTGCCGGGAGAACCGCCGGATGAATTGATTCCGGTTAAGCGGTTTTTCAATGGATTCATCCCGGCGGCCAAGGACTTTGCCCGAGAGACTCATCAGAATACTGTAAATTCCAGATCGGGTGAAGGTTATCCCCGCATAAATGCACCGGGTCTCTTCCAGTGCGTAATAGGAGGAGCGCCGGCCTCTGCGGTCGGTTTTCTCTGTTCCGATGAGATGAAGAATTCCCTGATCCGTAAGATAGTCCACAGCGTTGATCACCGTACTCATCGCGTATCCGGAATGATTCTTTACTTCAGCCTTGGATAACTGTCCGTATTTGCGAAAGAGGTCGATAATATGATTGCGCTTGTTTTGCTTGCGCTGTTCACGGATATCGGGCACAGGGTTGTCTGTCATTCTGAGCTCCAGAGTGAAAACGATGTCCGTATAATAATCGAAAGCCCCAGGATGATCAGAAAGATATTGACGATTCTGGAAAAGGCCGCTAACGGCAGTCGAAGCGCAATCCGGTGGCCGAGCCAGGTGGAGAGCACAACAACAGGGATGGCACAGAGTCCGCTGAGAAATGTTTTGCCATCCAGCAGGCCATTGCCGATAAAAAGGGGAACCATAATCATGTTAAGTCCTGCGAAGTAGAACTGAATATTGGCTTTGGCCTGCCTGGCGGATGCTTCGGTGTTGTAAAAGTAAGCAATCATGGGCGGTCCCGGGACTGTAAATGCTCCAGCCAGAAAACCGGAGGTCATGGCCGCGCCATACCCGAAGGCCGGCCGTGCAAAGAACCCGGACTGTCTGTTCCAACGATATATAGAGAAAAAGGTAATGCCGAGAACAGCTATTCCCAGGGTCAGCATGACCGTTGTTCGGTCAAGGCTGCGAAGAAAGAGAATCCCCGGGACCGTAAACAGACCGCAGATCAGGATGAAGGTCAGGACCCGGCGATACGCAACGTCCCGGCGGACCAGGTAGAAGAGAACGGCGCCGTTGAGCGCAGCCGGTATCAGGTTGAGCCCCACAATATCCGCAGTGGAGGCAGTAAGCAGTGTGAGCAGGGATACGCTGATGATCGAGAACCCGAATCCCACAATCCCCTGGGTGAATCCGGCGAAGAAGAAAATGCAGAGCGCATACGGAAGAAAGGAAACCGTCACGACGGGATGCTCCTTTTTGTGAACAGTCCAAATCTGGAAAACGAGTCATTTGTGCTCTTTGAGATCATAAATGCATCCGGAAATATTAATTTAGTCGAAAACGATATAAATATAGCGTACAAATCAATTCTGTCAAGAGTAAAAGCAGAATTATCGTAGAGAAGGTTCTTATTTCTGGCGGCTGCTTTTATTCAGCGGCGGGCTGTCCATGGTTCGTTTGCGGAAGTTCTGTATCCGGTGGAAAGTAAGGTAATTTGCATTGTGGCAGTTGGTTACGTCACCAAAGGCCGTCCGGCTCAGGGCAATAATATCATCCCCTTCAAAATGCCAGTCCGCGTATTGAAACCCAACATTGCGGACATCCGGGTGATAGAGGATTACGGAGCGCACCTTCCAGTCGCGCAATTCTTTTGCGCTGGTCAGGGCCAGGGTGTTGCGGGTGCGTTCCGCGTTGACGGCTCTTTTCAGGCTTTCTTCCTGCGCCCAGTTGGTCAGTGACCACCATTGATCCGAAGTTGAATCGTAGCGGATGGTGAACTTCTTGCATCCTCCGGGAAACGGGAAGTACCCTTTTTCTCTGTCAAATGACAATTTTCTGCCATCTGTTGATAATTTAAGAATCCCGGCGATTCCTCCTTTTTTAGACTCATGCACGCGAAGGATACAGAAGAGTTTGCCGTTGCGCTCGGCGATGACATTGCCTTCGTCGCAAAGAAACATGTTTGCAGGTCTGGGTTCGGAACATACGCTGTTACTGGTTAGCCAGTTTGACGCCAGAAGCAGGTTCGCGTCTGCCGGTGCGGAGAGTACAAAGAAATCAAGCGCCTGTCCCCACTTGCGTCGGCCCGGTTTGCGGCGAATGGCGCATTTGTAAAGACGACCTTGTCGCTTAAGAATGGCACCGGGGGCAATGCCGTAAATCGATTTGTCACTTGCGGCATGGATGATGCCTGTCTTTTCATCTGCAGGCGTTGTCCATGTTTTGCCATTGTCTTTACTGCGCCGTATGACCAGCGAGCCGTAACGTCCGTTGGATCCGAGAATGTAGAGGTTGTCATTGGCCACAAAGAGTCGACTCCAGAACTGCCCTTTGAGCGTTGCGGTCTTTTTCCACGACTTGTCTTTGTCTGTGGAGCGCAAGACAACGGTTGTGTCATACGTGGTGCCGGGCCCGAAAAGATCATGGCTGGCTGCATAGCTTCCGTCTGGAAGAATTGCCAGGCTGGGACTGCCAATATAGATTTCTTTTGAGTCCGGAGATTGATCCACAATAATGCCGGGCGGTTTCATGTGAGTCCCTTTCTTCTGGGCGTGAATGAAGGTTGGAATAATCGAAACGAAAGCCAGCAAAAACAGACGTCTTGTTTTCATCGAAAGACAACTCCTTTCCGGGTCGGTTGAGAATATGCACTGCAATGAATATAAATGTTATACAGTGAGATAAGAATATTGCAAGAAAATCATTGTTAAATCACACTTGACACGTATCTTCTAAATGCTACCATAATCGTACCATAAAGCCCGGAGTCGGGCCGAATTGTAATCCGGAGAACGGAAATGAGCAGGGAACGGTATATTGCAGTGGACAATGTATGTGCGTGGCCGAATCTGACGCTGTTGCCAAACGACGAGATTGCGGCCTGTATATTCAACCAGCCGTCTCACGGCGTGAACGAGGGCGACGTTGTTTGTTACGTCAGCAGCGATCAGGGCCGGATGTGGGAATGCCGGGGTATTCCCGCCCCACACGAACCGCTTACCAACCGGATGAATGTGGCCGCAGGACTGAATCGGGCCAATGATCTGCTGGTGCTGGCTTCGGGCTGGACGATCAATCCGAATGTGGCAGATCCCCATACACGCTGGAACACGGAAGTGCTGCCCATGTGGGTATGTCGGTCCTCGGATAACGGAAAGACATGGTAGCATCGTGGCGTTGATATTCAAATCCCTGACGGAAAACCCTGGGCCATTCCCTTTGGCGATATTCTTCAGCTGGAAGATGTGTCAGTGAGGACAACGGACGCACATGGGGAGGCCATCAGGTGCTGGTTGACTTGAGCGACAGTGGTCCCATTCCCACAGACAAAAAAACGCGCGCTGGTTCCAGAAAAACCAGGACGGCGGATACCCGGCCAGCATTCAGCTGCCGGACGGTGACATGATTACCGCTTACTACTCCAACGGCGTTCCCTGTCACCGCAGATACCACATGGCCTCAGTGCGCTGGAGCCTTGAGGGGTAATTGCAGTCGATGGCTGAGAGACAGTTAATAGTTAATTGTGAATAGTTATTGGGAACTGATTAACGAAAACAGCTTACATAAATAACTGATAACGAATAACAGTTTCGTTGTCCAGGGTCATCATCGGCATGCAGTTGAACCGCCTGCCGACGGAATCCGTTCAGGTATGAGGGAAAGACCAATGAGAAAAAGACTGTGTCTTGCGGCAGCAATTTTGCTGGTAACAGCAGATGTTATCTGTACCGCACAGCAGACTGAACCTGTCGGTAAAATCGCTTCAGAGAAATCGGAGAACACTTTTTTACGAGATAATCCCGAATACCGGGACAGGGCAGGTAAATACTATGAGAAAGAATATCTCGAAAAAGCGACGCATCAACTTGCAGAGGTTGTAAAAATTGCTGATAAACAGAAGCCGAAGGCTGGAGAAATCCTGAAGTCCTTTATTTATGACTGGCTTGGCCGCTTTGTGGAAGGCGGTGGAAGAATCAGCCGGAAGGATTTGACGCAGTGTCTGTCATCAATGGACAAAAGGTTTCAGGGAGAACTGTCAGAGGCAGAATATGAAAAATACCTGACATGGCGAAAGGGCAAGGCGGGTGCCAATGCCTTGGGATTTCTGATGGACCCGAAAATTGGCTCTGGCCAGCCAGAAGATATTCCTGCCGGAATAAACAATGTACGTAATATCGATATTCTGTTTGTTGAGATGAGCAGGAATAATTGCAGCTCCAGGCTGATAAAAGAAATTCATGTGGATATCAGTTCTGTTAATTTCTTTTTCAAGGGAAATGGCCTGGAAGCCAAGCCCCTTGGAAAGAAAGACCATGAGCCGTTCATGGTTATTCCTGTGGACACAGATCCATACAAATATAAAAAGGGAGAATGGAACAAAATATACCTTCTGGCAGACAATACAATCGTGAATGTGTTTTATTCTAAAAAAGAAGGCAATATGATTGTAAGCAAAATATTGCTCGGAACCCGGGGGCTGGGATTGACGGAGATTATCAATTGGCCCGAAAAAGGCAGAGAGGTTGTTAGTACTACAACGCCAGATTCGCACCAAAGCATTTGGGTATATCACTGATGTAT
>CAZGEP010000166.1:0-10215 GCA_964524955.1 uncultured Planctomycetota bacterium
TAGAGGTTTTATCGGCAGTATTCATCATAATCTTTAATATTGACAATGCACTAGAAGCATCATTGAAACACCGATGATTACGGAAGTTACCAGTGCAACAACCGGAAGGGCAATGCCCCTGTCTTCATGTGTTTTCATGGGTACTCCTCCCAGGAAAGGTCATTCTGTTTCATCGATTTCAACACGGCTTGCCCGGATCGTTGATGCTGATTCGAGCGTACCGGTTACATTCACGGATGCGCCCATATCAACAGCGCTCACAAACTGTGCGTACGTAATGGAGATGCCGTCATGATCCGTAAATTCCGTATCATTCTCATCCGTTGAGACCGTGATTCCCTGAACATCCAGATCCGGTGCTGAAACAGATGACACCTTGCCGTTGAGCGAAACAATGTCATCCGCTGTAATCCGTTTGATCAGCATGGCGTCTGCTGTTTCTGTATCTGCGACAGCGGCAAGAATATCCAGCTTGTCCCTCACTGCAATCTCCTGCATACTGAAATCACGGTTCTGAGGTTCTGCAATATCCTTGAATGTGGTCCTGGTGCCCACAGAAATGGTTTTGCCCAGCACAGTGAGCGTGCCTGCGGCAGTATCAACCGCTGTAACCTTTGCCTGGACTTTCAGGTTCCCCTGAGGCAGAAAGATAATTCTGGAGGCCGTGATGGTGCCTCCGGAAGCGGTTCCGATCATTTCAATTAATGTGCCGACCGTGAGGGTGGAAGCGTCTCCCTGCACATAGGCTGTCGAAGAATCCGTAACCGCCTGCCAGCCGCTCACCGTGAATCCGGCAGCGCCTGAAGTCTGAATCAGTCCTTTGACGTTGATGGATGCTCCGTCCGGAAGCTGCGGACTTATATTCTCTGAACTGATTTGAGTCGCACTTAGAATATTGCCGGAAACCGCTGAATTGCCGGATACAAGAACCGTGATTCCGTCAGCCAGCTCATCCGAATTCAAGCCGGTGAATTGCGCGCCGGAATAATCAATGGTCAGCGAGCCGATTATAAACTCTTTTCCCCCTGCATTCAAACCGGAGACCAGGCCCATCACTTCAATCGCATTGCCGTCTGCATAGGCCTCTGTAACATACCGGATATACGTTGCGCTCACAGCACCGCCAACTCCCTGAACCCCGCTGACTTCAATCACATTTCCGCTCTTCAAATCACCGGCTTCAATCCCGTCAAAGATCGTTGATGCGTCATAGTGTATGGTCTGTCCAAGCGCGGAGATGGTGAGATTATCCGTATCCACACTTGTAACCGGACCCTGAAGATTATTGATAAACACCACCTGGTCCGCTGAAGCAACCACGCCGCTTTCATTGGCCGCTCCCTGAACCAGAACCGTCATGCCGATCTCCAGATCTGTTTCTGCGGCCGCAGCACCGTCCATCAGAATTGACGCACCGGACGTTGCGATCTCAACACCATTGATGACAATGCTTCCGAAAGCGGAAATATCGCCCATTGCATATCCGGAGTCATAACCACTACCCCCGATACCGCCGTCAGAGGATGCCGTCTATCCGCCTCCTCCCCCGCCGCTGCAAGAATAAAGAGATAACGCCAATATACATATCGCTGTAACACATAAGAAAATCGAATATTTTTTAATCAACTCAGTCATTTATGAAACATCCTCAGAAAAATCTTTCTCATTATAGTACACACCCAGCATAAGAATCTTCCGCCCCCTGCCCTTTACATCCGGATTCCGATCTCTGTCGCATTTTGCCATCTTCCGGTCAATCTTCTCAAGCAGCCTCTGTGAATCCCTATCACACATTTTTTTGATTTCCCTGACCTTTTCCTCGGGGATATTATCGTATAAGACCTTGCGCTGATAAAAAGCCTCCTCCGGCGGACTGACGATGTTGTGATCAATAGTCTCGACCAGCGAAGAAACATCTGTTCCCAGGATATGGACCTTATCGTCACTCTCTCCCCATGGAACAAAACCGCGCGAAAGCAGCTTCACCTTCTCATCATCTTGCATTTCCACCACCCCGGAATCCAGCAGCTCGTCCAGCATTGCCCGATACGGAATATCCCCGCTGTAAATCTTTACCAGACACTCAAATCCGCGCTTACCTGTTATCTCAAGATCCCGCGGATTGCCTTTCGTATCCGTAAAACGTTTATCCCGTACCCATCCGGTAATCACACGCACGGCCCGGTTATAGTGCTCCGTATACCACTGATCTTCATGCAAATCCATGGATTTCACGCGCGACACCTCTTTTCTGCTCAAACCGGTAATAACCGCAGCCCGTGAAATCGTCATTTTTCCGTCCTTGATATTCTCATTTTCCAGTGCTGTACGCACAAAAATATTTTTTGCGATATCCGCAAAGGTCCCGTACGACATACCTTTTCGTAACAAAAGCTTTACCACAGGCTTAAGTATCTTTCCCGTGACAACTATAAGTATATTCTTCTTATCCGCCATAATTTTTTTGGGAATATTTTCCCAATCCTCAATTTAAATATACTCCATAAACCGGCATTGTCAACCAATGAAATTATTTATTTTGTTGTGAATTTTCAACGCCCCCGGCTTAAAGATCTGAAACGAATCGCCATTGATGAGATCAGCATTGGCAAGGCCCATCGTCGATACCTAACTGTCGTACTTGATATAGAAAGCGGCGCGGTAGTTTTCGTCGGTGAAGGCAAAGGCGCTGATTCTCTCACTCAGTTTTGGAAAAAACTTCGTTGTGCGGGAGCTCATATTGAGGCTGTTGCCACAGACATGTCACCCGCATATACCTTCGCCGTGCATAACAATCTCCCTGATGCCAAGCATGTGTTTGACCGTTTCCACGTGATCAAACTTTATAACGACAAGCTTTCAGATTTGCGCCGTCATGTGCAACAAACAGCTGAAACCGTCGAACAAAAGCAGGTTGTCAAAGGGACGCGATGGCTGTTGCTGAAAAATCCAAGCAACCTCGACAAAAAAAGAAAGGAACAAGAGCGTCTTGACGATGCATTACGAATTAATCAACCATTAGCTGCGGCCTACTATATGAAAGAAGATCTTCGAGAATTCTGGAATCAGAAAGACAAAGGAACCGCCACAGAATACCTGGACGACTGGATTGATCGCGCTGAATCCTCCGGTATATCTATACTGAAAAAATTCGCCAGAACTCTGATACTGCATCGTGCCGGCCTGTTGGCATGGTATGATTATCCCATATCAACAGGACCACTTGAAGGAACCAATAACAAAATCAAAACCATGCAACGACAAGCATATAAATACAGAGACCAGGAGTTCTTTAGACTAAAAATATTCGCCATTCACAAAGCAAAGTACGCTTTAGTCGGATGAACCCCTTATTTTTTATTTTTAAACGAAAAGCTAAACAGGATTTTAATTTTAAGTTGACATCCCGGCCTGAAGTAATACAATATTGAAATTCGTAGCATGGCGGTTGTTCTGCAATGGTCAGCCGAATCCACTGTTGAGGGGTCTTTGTTGAAACGGCAAAGAGCGGCCGGCTGCGCTGGAGTTCTTTGACCACAGGCATACTCTTTTCAAAAGAGTGTCTCTTGTGGGTTGCCTTCGGTGCTCTGCCTTGCAGCCAAAGCACAGAGACGGCATCGCGGATCGCGAAAATTTTCAGGTGTAGTGGTAATGACAATGTGTACGCCATGCCCGCGGGTGTGGGCATGGGGCAGACGCAGGTTCTTTTTTTTTGACTGGGAGGGGCACAAAAATGAGATTTGTGCTATTTAGTTCGGCAAGGAAATTTATTGGGGTCAGTCTTTTGTCCGGCTTGATGATACTGTCCGGATTCGCTGCGTTATTCGGGCAGGAGAATAATGCGCATCCGAAGACAACGGAGTCCGGGGCCAACCAGGCGGCACAGAAAGAGGCGGAGAACAGGGAAAAACCCGTTGAAATGGAATCGGTCGTGGTCTCGGCGTCGCGCTCGGAGGCGTCGGTTTTTGATACCCCGTCAAGCGTAACGGTCTTAAGCCGGGAAAAGATCGAGATGTCTCCATTCGAGCGAATGGAGGATATGGTCCGCAGCGTGGCCGGTGTTTACAATTTCCGCCACTACGGCCTGCAGACGAACGGGATTGTCAGCCCGCTCAGCATGCGGGGCGTGGGAAAGAACAGGGTCCTGGTGCTGGTGGACGGCGTTCCCCAGAACGACAATTTCAACAACGCCATATCCTGGGTGGCCTGGGGTCATGTACCCAAAGAAACCATTGAGCGGATAGAGATCGTGCGCGGACCAGCATCCGCGATGTACGGGTCCGAGGGGCTCGGCGGTGTGATCAATATCATCACCAAAAAACCCGGGCCCGACAGAAAGACCTCGGTTCGCGCTGAGGGAGGCACGGCATCCACATACGGCGGCCATGGGTTTTACAGTCAGAAATTCGGTAACTTCGGCCTTGTGCTCGGCGGCGGATATGAAGAAAGCGACGGCTTTGACATGGTCGAGGATCCGGAAGATTACGAAATCCGGCGACACCGCGAGGTCGGCAGGGTCTTCGGCAAACTGACGTATGATTTGAATCCGTCTTCTGATATTTCCCTTGCCGCCCTTCTCTATGATCATGAAACCGGTAAAGGTCGCAAGTACTTTTACGACGAACTGACCCTTGATCAGTATTGGTTGAATTATAATCACACAAGCGATTTTCTCGATGTGAAAGCGCTTTTTTATCTGAATCACGCCGACAAGAAAGCGTTCCAGGACACGGCCGGCGACAACTATACGTCGCTGCTGCGCGTTGAGGAGATGCCATCCCTTGTGTGGGGGACTGACCTTCAGGGAACCATGCGCCTCGCACCGTGGGCGAGTCTCACCGTGGGCTGGGCCTACAAGGCGGTTGGATGGGATTTTGACGACGAATATGAAAACAGCGCCCGGGACGCGGGCGCAAAGGGCAGGCAGCAATTCATTTCGCCGTTCGCGGGCATGGACTTTCGTTTCCTGGATGACGACCTGATCGTCAATCTTGGAGCGCGATACGACTGGGTCAAGACATGGGATGGCGCCAACCGTGACAGCGTAGGCAGTGCTGGAAAGTCCGCCTATGACAATACCTTTGACTCTGACACAGACGGCAGCTTTTCGCCCAAACTGGGCGTTGCCTGGCACCCTGATGACAAAACCACGGTGCGTGTTTCCGGCGGAAAGGGGTTTCGGGCGCCCAGCCTGTTTGAGCTTTACAAGGTCCACATCCGCGGCGGTGGCACCTTTTATCGTGAAGCCAACCCTGATCTGGAGCCTGAGGAAATATGGTCTTATGATGTGGGGGCGGAACGTTTCCTGACCGACAGGCTGTGGGGCAGATTGACTTTCTACCAGTCTTTTGCCAGGGATTACATCGGCGACCGTCTCTTGCGAACCGCCAAGTTCGCCAAGGGCAAGAAAACCCGCTACGAGTACAAGCTCGACAATATCAGCGAGGTGGACATCCATGGGATCGAGACGGAACTGCGATGGAAATTCAGAAAAGATCTGACCTTTTTCGGCAATTATACCTTCAACATTTCAAGGGTCAAAAAAGACAAGAACAACCCCGACCTTGAAGGGAACTACCTGGAGTACGATCCGCGTCATAAAGTGCACGCCGGGCTTACCTATCAAAACCCGAAAATAGTCAATGCCTCGCTGACCGGGAATTATTACAACAACATCTACTTTGACGGCAAGAACACGCTGCATGAGAGCAGCTATTTTACGGCTGACATCTCCGTGTCGCGCACATTTGTTAAACGGATCACTGCCTATGTCAATGTCGAGAATATCTTTAATGAAAAATATCCCATGTTCCGCAAGAAATCCTCCAGCGACACCATTGCGCCGGGCGCCATTGTCCTGGCTGGATTGAAAGGGACATTTTGACGGCCATTCAAAAGCCCCCGGTAACACAGTTTTCTGCGAAACCGAAACTCCTGGTGATCGCAGCGCTTGTTGTTATGGCGGTCGTCGCGGCGATGATGCTCGTGCGGCGCGGCGACCGGCCGGCGCGTGACGCAGGCGAAATCTATGACGCTGCCGGGAAAACAGTAAAAATCTCCGGCAGGGTTGACAGGGTAATCTGTTCGGGGTCCGGATGTCTGCGGCTGCTGACCTATCTGCGGGCGCACGACCGTATTGTGGCTGTGGACAGCATTGAGCAGAGAGGCTCTCCGCTTGACGCCCGGCCATATGCCATTGCCAACCCGCAGTTCAAGGCCTTTCCCGTGTTCGGCGAATTCCGTGGATGGGACAACCCGGAGCTGATCGCCGGGTTGCGTCCATTGCCACAGATTATCTTCAAAATCGCCGGGGGGCGAGGGCAGGACCCTGCCGGCCTTCAGGCCAAAATAAATATCCCCGTGGTTGTACTGGAGTACGGAAACCTCACGCACGGCAGAAAGCGTCTTGACAGAACCCTGCGCATTATGGGGACGGTGATGGGAGCGTCCGAGCGCGCGGAAAAAGTGATCGCGTATTTTGACGCCCTTGAAAAGGACCTGACAGAACGAACGCGGGGTGTGGACCGCGGTAAGCGTCCTGCGTGTTATGTCGCCGGCCTTGGTCACAGCGGCCCGCATGGGCTGCAGTCCACAGACCCGTCTTTTGCTCCGTTCGTGTTCACAAATGCCCGGAATGTGGTCAGCAAGTCCCTCGGCAATGCGTTGTCCCATGCCATCATAGCCAAGGAACAGATCCTTGCGTGGGACCCGGAGTTCATCTTTGTTGATGTTTCCACATTGCGCCTGAAAGCCGGTGGCAATGCGTTGGATCAGTTGCGCAATGACCCCGTGTACCAATCTCTGTCCGCTGTGCGCAAAGAACGCGTGTACGGACTGTTTCCGTCGAATTCATACAATCAAAACTTTGGCGCTGTATTCGCCAATGCCTATTATGTGGGCAAGGTGCTTACCCCTGAAAGATTCGCGGATGTGGACCCACTTGCCAAGGCTGAAAAAATCTCAATTTACTTGAATGGCGGACCAGCTTTTGTTATACTGAATAAAGAGTTCGATGGTCTTGCGTTTAAACGAATTGAGATAAAATGATACAATGACGCCACACGCGCACAACAGTACTATCCCCGAGGAATATTCAGCTTACGTTGGACGAAAGGTTCTGTTCATTGCCGGGCTTTTGATTGCCGCGGTTGCTCTTATGATCATCGCCATATCCCTGGGTGCCGTGCACGTGCCTCTTCTGGAAGTGTTGCGTGCCATTTTCGGGATGGAGACGGATGAGCGCTGGCCTATCATTGTCCGGGACATTCGGCTGCCGCACGCGACAGCCGCGCTTTTCGCCGGGGCGGGACTGGCGGTTGCCGGCGCGGCCATGCAGTCAATCCTTCGCAATCCGCTGGGATCGCCGTTTACCCTGGGCATGAGTCAGGCCGGCGCGTTCGGCGCGGCCTTTGCCGTCATGCTTCTCGGGACCGGGGAAATGCAATCCACCCAGGTGGGTGCGGTGACCATTTCCAATCCCTGCTTGACCACGATTTTCGCGTTTATTGCGTGTCTGGTTACGTCCATGTTCATAGTTGCCATCGCACGTGTGCGTGGCGCCACGCCCGAGGTCATGGTTTTGAGCGGTGTTGCCATAGGGGCGCTGTTTTCAGCAGGTACAATGTTCCTTCAGTACTTTGCTGACGACGTGCAACTGGCAGCAATGGTATTCTGGACGTTTGGGGATGTGGGCCGGGCCGGATGGCGGGAGGTGTTGTATATGGCGGCTGTTGTGACCAGCGGACTCCTCTTTTTCGGCGCCAACAGATGGAACTACAACGCAATGGAAGCTGGAGACGATACTGCGAGGAGCCTGGGTGTATCCGTGCAAAAAGTCCGTATGCTCGGCATGATCGCGGCATCGCTGATTACGGCGACGATTGTATCCTTTCTTGGCGTTATCGGTTTTGTGGGCCTGGTATGCCCCCATATTGTCCGGCGGTTTATCGGCGACGACTACCGCTACGTATTGCCGGCATCCTGCCTGACAGGAAGCGTTCTGCTTCTTGCCTCCGACACTGCCGCACGGCTCATCCTGGCGCCCCATGTCCTGCCTGTGGCTATATTGACCGCTTTTCTGGGAGCCCCCACTTTTCTTTACCTTTTGATCTGTCAGCCGAAGCGATGATGCTCAGGGTCGAGGATATTCATGCGTTTTACCGGAACGGGCAATTCGTTCTGACAGGCCTTGGATTTTCCCTCAAGGCCGGGCAGATACTGGCTATTCTCGGGCCGAATGGCGCGGGAAAAACAACCCTGTTGCGTTGTATCAACGCCATAATAAAACCGGTCAGAGGCACAGTGTTTGTTGAGAACACGGACGTCTCCCGCATGAGCTCCGAAGACATTGCCCGGCGTCTCGGCTATGTGGCGCAACACAACGAAGCCGGACGCATAACAGTGTTCGACGCAGTGCTGCTGGGACGCAAACCCCATATCCGCTGGAGGGTGACGGAGAACGACTTTGCCATGGCAAATAACGCCTTGAATGGACTGGGGTTGCGTCATCTGTCCCTGCGGTATCTCAATGAACTGAGCGGCGGTGAGCTTCAGAGGGTTTGCATTGCCCGGGCTCTCGCGCAGGAACCGAAGATACTGCTTCTCGACGAGCCCATAAACCATCTGGACCCGGTCAACCAGATCGAGGTGATGAGCCTCTTGCGCGTCATTGCGCGTGACAGGAATATCGCGTCGCTTGTGGTGACTCACGACCTGAACAGCGCGCTCCGTTTCGCGGACCGATTCCTGCTGCTCAAACAGGGCAGGTTGCTTGCCGCGGGCGGAAAGGATATCATCACGCCCGAAATAATCCGCGAGACGTTCGGAATCAACGTGACCATCGGCGAAGTCGGCGGCGTCACCGTGGTCGTGCCGAAGCTGCACGGAATCCATCCTCACCGACATGTTGACGAATCGGGCCGCTTTCGCGAACACGCCCACGAGGTAGACGATCCTCTTTACGACCATGAACACAGTTGAGAAACGTTCGCGTCAACGGGAATACCTTTTACGCGAATACGCCGTAGATATGCGCCAGACAGTAGGATCTCAGGGACGTACAGAAAGCGCCGGAATAAGCCGGTAAGAGACAGGAGGTGCAAGTCCTCTACATGTAAGGAATAGCGAACCGACATGGCCCCGAGTCATGCCTCGACGTATCGTAAGGTACGTGGGGAAGCGTTGACAGGGGGTGTGCAGGCTGTGTGATTGAGCGCCGAAATCACCTGCTTGGGAGCGCCGACCTTGTTGTACGGTGGGGAAGGCAAAACGAAGCGCTGCGTAAACCGCGAGTAGCGTATTCGGCCCCCGGAGTCAGACAGACTCGTAGTAGCATAGAAGCTGTCGAACAAAGACCGGACGGCCGGAAGCGGCCTTTGGGAATAGCCGCGCTGGAAGACAAAATCTTTCAGCAGGCAATGGTATGGGTACTTCAGGAAATCTACGAAGTAGATTTCCTGGGATTCAGTTACGGGTTTCGTCCCGGTCGAAACTGTCACAACGCACTGGATGCGGTATCGGTGGTCATCAAGCAGCGCAAGGTAAACTGGGTATTGGACGCGGACATTCAGGGATTCTTCGACGCACTGGATCACCAGTGGTTATTGGAATTCCTGAAACACCGCATCGCAGACCCTCGAGTACTCAAGCTGATAGAGCGAACGCTCAAGGCAGGAGTTATCGAAGACGGTCAGCGAGTAAGGCCAAGGACCGGCAGTCCTCAGGGAGCGGTAATATCACCGTTGCTTGCAAAAATATACCTGCATTACGTCCTTGACCTGTGGGTGAACTGGTGGCGCGGTAAACACGCGCGAGGCGAAGTCTACATCATACGGTATGCGGATGACTTCCTCATGTGTTTCCAGTACCGGGAAGACGCAGAAAGGATGCGTAAAGAACTGACCACCCGTCTGCAGAAGTTCGGATTGGAACTGCACAAAGAAAAGACACGCCTGATCGAATTCGGCAGATTCGCCGAAGGAAATCGAAAGAAGCGTGGTGAAGGCAAACCGGAGAGTTTTGATTTTCTCGGGTTCACGCACATTTGTTCCAAAGGCCGGAAAAGCGGAAAATATTTCGTGCGCCGTAAGAGCATCAAGAAACGGATACGCGCGAATACGGAAACTTTTTCACAGGTTTTACCCCGGCAGTAAGCCGCAGGTCAATGAAGGCCATGAGTTACACGATACGGAACTGGCAGCTTGGAAGAGATACGTC
>CAZGEP010000167.1:0-10107 GCA_964524955.1 uncultured Planctomycetota bacterium
TTAAGAGCACTGGGCTCTTGGTGGAAGGTAAAAATCCCCTGCCGGAGGGGTAATATTTGAATTGTAAAGAAACGCGGCGGCTATGTCAAATAGAAATGATTGAATAAAACCGCCGCCACTTACTTCAACATCCCCACACACCCTGTAGAAGCCACCAGAAGCTTTAAATATCCATTCTGACAACCAAGGTAATGGTTTGGTACCTGGTTGCAGCCTCAAGGCTTTTTAAAAGCTCTGAGGGGCTGTGGGGAGGGTGTGAAGAAAAAAAGGCGGCTGATCTTGTTACGGACCAGTCGCCTTTGAAGGAATATGACACGACAGGGGGTGTCAAGAAAGTGTCGTGTTTTTTGAGTTAAACTGCTAAATCCTGCTAAACTCTGCTAAAGATATTTACAGATTAAATCAGCCTGGAAGGTGCATAAACACTGGGGTTAATGGTGTAAGTGGTTGTTATTAAAGGAATGTGAGAAATGGCATCTTATCGGCTTAGCAAGCCGCCGCTTTCGACCACTCAGCCACCTCTCCGCAAGTCTGACATAATCGCTGTAAAGAACACTGATCCCATCGGAATCAGGCCAAATATAATACCATTTTCCCTGCTTTTGTCAAGATTGATTTGTCATTTTATTTTACTGCTTGATACACCCTGCCCCCCCCAGGGAGTATGCTTTTAATAATTGTTGAGGTTCTCTATTTTTGAGTGACATTATTATAAGGATGGTTACCCAGGCTTTGTTGGATGTTTTAGATTCAGAATTTATCACTTTTTGTCTGTTTCCGTTCAGGGATCTATGGGAAAATCATCCATTTGCGCGTATTGTTTAACTTTTTGACTGGCTTGTGTATTGACAATCCGCTGTTTATCATGTAATATATGGTCTATGAATAATGATATGCTCGTAAATCATAAGTTTGAGTTTGTTTCATTCTGCTGTCCATCGATTCTGCAGAAGGACGAACTCCGGTATCAGATAAACAGTGACTCTCATCTTATTCATATTCTTAATGGCAGCGGCATCCTGACTGTGGATGATTCAAAGTATCCATTCAGCAAGGGCAGCGTTCTGTCAGTTCCGCCTGAAACGGAGTTTAAGCTGACGCTCAAGCCGGGTGTCACCATGAAGAACATCCATTATCGCATATGGCTTCCGGGCGGAGATCTGCTCGGAAGCAAACTGGTACTTCCCGCTGAATTCAAACCGGATTATTTTTCAGAGATCGAGTATACCTTCTCCAAGATGGACTCTTTCTCAGACAAACGGTCCGGCAAGCATCTCCGATTATATGCCCTGGCCTACTCTATTGTTATGCGCCACCTCTCAGAGTTTCGTCTTGTGCGCAGATTTAATGATGCTTCAGATAACCGGGCGCGTCAGATCAGGATCGACCTTGAATCCAGAGAAAGCACTTCTTTTGATGCAGACAGCCTTGCAGCAGAACATGCAATGAGTGTCAGCCAGATGAACCGTGTATTCAGAAAACACTTCAACACGTCTCCGCATCGCTACTGGGAGAAATACCGCTTCAGGCGTATCTGCGAGCAAATGATTTCTTCATCTCAATCTATCAAGAATATTGCCGAAGAATTCGGATTTGAGAATCAGGCATATTTTTCACGCTGGTTTAAAAAGATGGCAGGCATTCCGCCTGCTCATTACCGGAAGAATAATTTACTTACTTCTTTTTAGGAGATACTCTGAATGACAAAGAGAGAAAATATTCTGGCCTCTCTCAATCACGAGGTTCCGGATCGAACGCCTGCTACCGCATGGTTTCACGATGAGATAGTTAAAATGCTGCTGACGCATTACAAAACCGATAACTTCCATGAGGTAATGGCGGACCTGGGGGTCACGGGCTGGGGATCCTGCGGTCTGGGAGTTTCATTTCCCGAGTATGAAGCCAAAAAACAGAACGGCCCAACGGGCTCCCCGGACACAAAGCCGTGTGGCTGGATGACCGAACGTATGAGGATGCCTGGGGCGTACAACACAGAAAGGGAAAGGACGACTGGTATGAAGAATGGGTCAGCGGTCCGCTTTCGTCCGCTCAGACGGTTTCGGATATTGAAGAGTACTCTTTTCCAACAACAGCTCAGATCAGCAAGAGAGAGAATTACGAAGAACAGATTCAACAAATCAAGGATCAGGACAACTTTGTTTCCGGAGGCATTCCGAACCCGTACAAAGAGGCATGGATGCTCCGAGGTATGGATAATATTCTCGCTGATTATCTGATCAACCGTGAAATACTGGAATGCATTTACGACCATCTTTATGAACTGTATGGAGAAATCGCCCGACGGATGACCCGGGCCGGCGTGGACATGGTAACCGTTACCGGTGACATTGCCATGCAGGACCGGATCGTTATGGGACCCGAGCCCTGGCGCGAGGTGGACAAACCCAGACTGGCCAAGCTCATCCAGGAGTGCAGGGACATCAATCCGGATGTGCATTTCTATATTCACAGTGACGGAAACGTCATGGACCTGATGGATGACATTGTTGACATCGGCTTCAATGTAATCAATCCCATTCAGCCTGAATGCATGGATCCGGTCGAAGTCAAGAAACGCTGGGGAGACAGAATCACTCTGCACGGAGGAATCAGCCTTCAGAAAACTCTGCCGTTCGGATCCGCAGCTGATGTCCGTGAAGAGGTTGAACACTTGATCCGCAACTGCGGCTACAATGGCGGCCTGGTTGTCTTTCCGTCGAATGTGATCCAGCCGGATACGTCACCGGAAAACATTATCACCTGTTTCCATACAGCACGTGACTTTGACGTCCGCTCTCTGGGCGGCAGACCGGGATGATTACTATATATAATACTTGCCCACAGAACTAATGCATCTAAACACCGAAGCATACTTCGAAGAATGCGTGTTCCAGCTCTTACCGTCCCACACTGTTTTCTATCTTTACGCTATCGACTATCGGCCATCAGCTATCGACCGTCTTCTCACTTCCCGTAGCGAATCTTCTTGCTTCCGAATTTTGTCTTGATACTGGAAAGGGCTCGGTTGAGCTGATCCTGACGTTCCACCCGTTTGTGATCATCCTGAAACAGCTCCATCTGCCGGCTGCCGGTTCTGAAGTTCTGTACTCCCACTCCGATCAGGCGTATCTTCCTGCCTGTCAGAAAACAACGTTCCAGGTTCTGTATCACGCGCTCATAGAGTTCCACGGCGGTTCCTGGCGGAGAACTCTCGGTGAGAGAACGGGTACGGGTCGTGAAATCTCCGAACCGAATCTTCAGGGTGACGGTCAACCCTTCGAGCTTCTTTGTCCACATTCTGAAAAAAACTTTTTCTGAAAGTTCCAGGAGTTTTGCCCGGACAATAGACAGGTCGGAAACATCCTCTTCAAATGTAATCTCATTGCTGATCGACTTGACTTGTGTTTCCGTTTCCACGATTCGGCTGTCTGAACCGCGTGCAAGGTTCAGCAGGTCCAGGCCGTGACTGCCCAGACTTGCCTCTACACTCCTCTCATCCAGTTCGGCCAGGTCTCCAATGGTTTCAATTCCCATACGCCGAAGAACTGCAAATGTCTTCTTGCCAATACCCCATATACGCTTGATACTGAGCGGCGCTAGAAATACACGGACGGTTTCAGGCTCCACAATGACAATGCCCATAGGCTTTTTCAGATCCGAAGCAATCTTGGCTGCCATCTTGGTGGGTGCGACACCAACGGAACTGCCCAGTTGTCTTTCAGTAAGAATACGCTGCTGAACAGCTGAAGCGATTCTTTGGGCCCCGCCGAAAAGATTGAGCGAACCGGTAATATCCAGAAACGCTTCATCCAGGCTGATGAATTCCATCACAGGCGTGAATTGATACAGAATCTCACGAATTGCCATGGATTCTGCGGCATACTTTTTCATATCCGGCGACAGGTAGACGCCCCCGGGGCAGCGTCTGTAGGCACGGCTGATGGGCATGGCGCTGTGGATACCGAACTGCCTGGCTTCGTAGGAGCATGTGGAGACAACCCCCCTGCCCTTTCCCTGCTTCGGATTCGCACCAATGATTACCGGTTTGCCTTTGAGAGACGGGTCATCACGCTGTTCCACAGACGCGTAGAATGCGTCCATATCGATATGGAGAATGGTTTGAGCTCTTTCGGTCATGGTCAAATTCTCTGAATTAAGAGGATTTCCTGCAGCTGTTTTCAGAAAATTTTATACTTGTGTATTGTACAGATACGATAATAAATAGCCACGCGAAATCCAACAAAAAACCCCTGCGGTCGTTATCGACAACAGGGGTTTCAAGTGTACCATTATATCTGTCTTATTGTTTCATACCGGCAAATACCCATTCCGCAGTAGTATCGCTGCCCCCGCCAAAGAACACTCCGGACGGAGTAATCAGAACGATTGTATTGTCCGAAGTAGAGGAAATAAAACCGTTCCATGGACTGTTGTAATTCAGATTCATTGAATTGCCTGGATTGGATGCTGTGGAACCGTTTACGTTCACCGTAATTATACCGGCCTCGTCACTGGCAAGGACATTATACGTTCCGTCCACCTGACCGGATGAAAGTGTGGTCTGTTTAACACCGATCATGATACCATACCAGTCATTAACCGCGTCACACTGGTCAATAATCAGAACCGCGTCCGTGGTACCCTTGTAATCCGGGTGAATCATTACATTGGCGACTTTGTTTCCACTACCGTCCTTGGCGTAAATCACACCATTGCCCTGATCTGCCCAGGTGCCGTTCTGCTTTGCATTTCCGCCGAGATCAGCGTTTGACGTCAGATCCCCTTCTTCCCAGGAAGACCATGTTCCATCGGCATTGACTTTAAATGTTCCATAGGATCCCTGATAATTACTGAAACTTGTACCGGATGATCCACCGAGTTCCACATAATTGTATACCCCTGCAATTGCAGTTGTCGAATAGGTTGTGGTCAGCGCTGGAACTCCTACCAGCATGCCCGCTCCTTCAGAAGGTGCAATAAAAATATTGTCCGGAAAAATAACTACCGGATTTCCCGACCCGTCCTGATACAGATAATTACCATAACCGTCTACCTTCGCGAGCGTACCAGAGTCCTTTGAACCAGCATCAAATCCTGCAATCACTTCATACGCATACTGTTTTGTCTGCGCGTTGAATTCCACCTGAGCCAGGTCCCCAACAGATACAGCAGTATTGTACACAGTGCCGCCCAGACTCCCGACTGCGGCAGTCCCGCTGCCAGAAGTTGTACTGCTGCCCCCACTGCTGCCCCCGCATCCAGCCAGATACATCACTACACTAACAACAACCAACATGCCCAAAATACCAACTATTCTATTCACAATATCACCTCTCTGAAAAAAAGGAAAGTATACGTTTCTTCTACATACTAAAGTTATTTGCTGCTACATGATTATGATTGTGGTTAAGACAACTCTTATGTGTTCAGTTGAAATGATTGATACTGTCTTTTTATTTTATTCAGTGCCTTGTAATTTCAAGTTCTTTTTCAAAATATTATCGAAGACATTCGGCTTCCCGGTACCGGTTTTTCATGGCTTCGTAGAACTCCCGGACCTTACCGCTTTCTGACGCTGCAATATTTGTCACCTCTTTTGGATCCGCTTCCAGATCATAGAGTTCCGGTATATCATTGTAATTTTCTATATATTTATGCTGTTGTGTCCGGATGCATCGGAAATTTCGCTCACACGATATAATGTTTTCGCGATGGGATTCCACATCTCCCTGCAAAACCGGCAAAAGGGATCGGGCATCAATATTCTCCTGCAGTCCGACCCCGGCGAGTTCACAGGCCGTGGGGTTGAGATCAATCAGCTCAACAAGTGTGTCGCTGACCCGGCCGGATTCAATCCCGGGCCCGCTGATGATCAGCGGAACATGCAGAGAAGGTTCATAGGCAACATGTTTATGGTAGATGCCGTGATCCCCGGTCATATCCCCATGATCGCTGCTGAAGATAATATAGGTATTGTCCAGCTGACCGCGTTTTTCCAGCGCATCAAGGATCATGCCGATCCGCGCATCAATGGTTTCAATCGCTGCGCAGTACTGCCTGCGGGTCAGTGCTATTTTGTCCGGATCATCCGTGACAAAGCGATCCCGGATCCACTTGGGTTTGCCTTCCATGGAATCTTTAACGGCTTCAGGCATGGTTGCGTTTCTGTACTTGTCCGCAAACTCGGTGGGCGGATCAAAGGGATCATGCGGCCCCACGAAACTGACAAAGTAAAACCAGGGAAAGTCATCCGGAATATGTTCGATCCATTCTGCAGCCCGGCGGCCGATGTAGCCGTCTTCAAAGTCTTCGGTATCCAGTACCGAATCGTGTTCCGCACCCACGCGCCATCCACTGGCACTGCGCACATTGTAATCCTCGTAAAATTTCTGAAGCAGTCCCTTTTCCTTCAGGTACCAGGTGTAGGGACCGACCGGTTCCTTATGCACACCAGCATGCATTTTGCCTTCGCATTCCTCCGGGTGGGTAAACCCCCAGCTGTAGGTGCAGGGCCGGTCGCCGTACCTGCCGTTGTACGGATCCGGCTTGGCCAGATCCAGTTTGCCCACACATCCAACCCGGTATCCGTGATCCCGAAACCGCTGATAAAACGTGGGAACACTGAGTGGCAGAAAACTCTGATTGTCCAGGGAACCCACATGAAAGGGCTGCATACCGGTTGCCAGCGCGATTCGTGCAGGTGCACAGAGCGGACAATTGGTAAAACAGTTACTGAACCGCGTTCCCATAGACGCAAGACGATCCAGGCTGGGCGTAGACACAAAATCCGCTCCCGCGCTTCCCAGAAAATCAAACCGATGCTGATCATCCATAATAAAAAGAACATTTGGCTTTTCAGTTTTATTTTTCATTTAAGAATCTCTTCACTCCGTTGATATAAATACAGGGCTTGACCAGAGCAGGCTGTTGTCGGACTGCCTGGCGCGCACATACAAAACCGAATCCGCTGAACTCGGAATCGTTAATTTGATTGTATCACGATGTTCACAAGCGTCCAGAAAATATCGTGAATAAAGACAACCGTTGAGGATAACATCATATTCGGCAAGCGGTGCCGATCCATTGAGCCACACATTCATTTCCGCACAACCGTCGCTGGGAGCGGCAAGCGTCTGCCCCATGACTGTGCCGTTCAGGGTAAAATCACAGCTCATGGACTGTCCGGTAGTTGCAAAGCACCGCCGGTTGTAGATCGCATTCCAGACATTTCCCCGAGTCAGCGATTCGCAGACAACGCCCACTCGCCCGCTTCCCAGAAGATTATAGATATGCTGATGCTTATACTGCGGACTCTGAGAATTTCCGGCATGACCGTCATGGCCGTCACTGGATGCGAGCAGTCCGAATTGCAATCCCCGGGTCAGCATCTCCCGAACACCCCATCCCCGGAGTCGCTGCGTGCCCAGACCAGAAAAGGGGGATTCATCCAGTTCACTGCTTCCCCAGGAAGAATAGATCTCCACAGCCCGATCAAACTCGGGATTGAACGAGTCCCAGTCAAAGGGCCACTCACTGGCAGACGGATGGTGCGGCACTGTAAATCCCGGCACCGGGGATTCGCGCAGCACGGTCCACAGGTCCTGGGGACCCGGATTATCCGAACGCCAGATCTCACCGTCAATCCTGGATGTCAGGAAACCGCCTCCTTCTTGAGCATAATAGACGTTCCGATGTCCGTACGGACCGCTGGTCCATTCATACGACGGCAGACAGACAAAAGAATCATCCTGATGACAGGCTGCGCAGATCGACTCCCACTTCCGCCATCCTTCAATATCCTTAATCTGATAATCATGCTCCGCCAACGCATAGAAGTCCAGCCGGGATACATCCCTGGCATATTGATAATTTTCCTCCGCAGACCCCGTGCCGCAACCACCGTCTGCCTGGTCTTTCTGCTCTGCGCTGTGGTTGTGGATATCTCCCCAGAAAACCGGGACGCCATTGATCCGTGCATTTAATGACTTTCCGGTGATTTGATCCGCGTATTCCTCCAGCTTGACATATTTCGGGATACCGCGCGCCTTCAGCAGACGCATCCTCCGCGCGGTATCCATTCCTTTGCCTTCGATCTGGATCCGGACAGGTTCTCCGTCTGGAACCGCTTCAGCCGGAATTGTGATAAAAAGAAATCCATTGGAAACCGCTCCGAAGCGCTGCAGAATATAATCATTATAATCAGGAAAGCCAGAGTATTCACAGGCAAAGAACACGTTCATGTCTTTGGATTGCCATTGGCAATGTTCGTGTTTTGTGCAAATCTCCGCTTGAAATTGCTGCTGGACCGTTATCCGGTATCGGCCCGTAGGCTGGGGCATTGCACTGCCGGAGGAAAATTCTACGGCCAGCACAATCGAAATCCGTTCGGCAGCCTTTGAAGATATGGGCACAGAACGGACAACCGCCTTTCCCTCTGTCATGGGAATCGTACAAACTTCGCTGACCGGAAAACAGAACGGCGCCTGGGACGCAACCGGGGATTCTGTAGCGGACTCAATCTCACCATATCCGTCCGCAAACGCCAGGGAGTACTGGGACACAAAGAATCGTTCCCTCTCTTCAGGGGATAACCGTTTCATATTACTGCCTCCGGTACACAGGAATCGGAGGCGCCTGACGGCCATCACCGTGATGACAAATCGGTACGGGAAAATCTACATTGAGTGTCTCTTTGAAGAAATCAAGATGTTCCTTAACCACATTCGCATGCTGATCCGCCACATTCTCCATTTCCTCGGGATCGGCCTGCAGGTCATAGAGTTCGGTCCGGGTCGCCGGGTCTTCAGTGCTGAAAACCAGGTTCCATTTCTCCGATCGGACAGACGCGGTATCGTGCCATGCAGTAATGGTTTTCTCGCGTATAGAAATCCCATCCCGCATGACCGGTCCCAGGTCAATCCCGTCAATATCTTCGGGAAATTTCACGCCCAGCCGGGTACAGATCGTGGGCAGAATATCCAGGTGCTGAACCAGCCGGTCGCAGACCGTGCCTTTCTGTTCAGACTCCGGATCCGCAATGACCAGCGGCACCTGGGTATTGTACGCGTATGCCCGCTTCGGACTCTTGCCAAAATGTTCTCTGTCCCATAGTTCGGTCCCGTGGTCACTGGTAAAGAGAAGCAATGTATCTTCACGCAATCCGAGCTGTTCGAGCTTGCCGAGAAATCGGCCGATCCACTTGTCCACAAAGGTTACATATCCCCAATACAGGGCCTGGGTTCTTCGGATTTCATCTTTGCTGGGGGACGTTCCATTCAGCCACTGCGGCAGGATATAATTCCTGCTTTTATCTGTCTTGAAATACATATCCGGAAACTCCATGGGCGGATCCCAGTACTCATGCGGAGCAAAGGAGTCAATCCACAAAAAAAAAGGCGCATTCTCTGTATTGTCCTCCAGCCACCGGGAAGCGGACCGGAAAACACGCGGTGTCAGATAGTCTTCCTCGGACTTTCGATCAAGCATATTCAGAAGATACTGGGTCAGGTGAGACTTCTCATGGTTGATGCCTTCGGGATGGTACGGAGAAATATCCACTTTGGACCGCGGTCCGCTTCTGACGTTATCCGATTCCTGTCCCCGAATAAAATCCCAGGAAGAAAACCCGCGTACAAAACCCTGAGTGGACTTGAACATGTGATAGGTGTCGGAGACAAAACCGGTAGTATAGCCGGCATCCAGCAGAATCTCGGCCAGCACCTTCTGTTCCGACGGAACGCGATGCCAGCCCGGAATCGCGGGCCACAGGCCGCGGGTGTCCATCTCAAACCGCCATGGATACGACCGTCTGCCGGTAAACATGGTCCTGCGGGCCTGGATGGTCGGCAGGCCTTCGGCAAAGGCGCGGGTAAACATGGTTCCGGCTTTTTTCAACCGATCCAGATTCGGTGTTTTTACTTTCTTTCCAGCCAGCGCATCATACCGGAACGTATCACAGCAAATCACCACACAATTCATTTTATTTTCTCCTTAATGGTCTCAATTATTTCGCGGGCACCGCCGATCACCTTCTGCAGTGTCTCCCGATCCTGCCTGGCTTTGCTAGCTCCACTGACTCTTGCAGAATCTATGAAAGGACGTTCTTTG
>CAZGEP010000168.1:0-10014 GCA_964524955.1 uncultured Planctomycetota bacterium
TCACAACTCAAGCCATCTTCAACTTATCCCACAAACTTTGGGACGTTATCAATTTATTTTCCATCGTTGCATATCAGTATACTGAAAAATAATTAAATTAAATATACAGAAAATCTGGGGGAATTCAATAACTTTTTACAGGCTGTATGAAAATAGATTACACTGCATTTCGATGTAATTCATTCAACGGTAGGTGCAAAAGAGAGACTGGTTTTTATTTTCTTGCAAAATAGGGGGGAACAGGTAAAATACATACAATCAAACCGAATTCAATGAGACTTGTATTGCATGGATGACCAACATTTAATAAAGGATAGCTTAAAGGCTGCGGCCGAAGGTGACCCTGAACATGCGATTCGCCGTCTGGAATCCGCTATAAGTGATTCTGAAACATCCTTTTCCGTAAAGAATAACCTGGCCTGTCTGTATTTTAATACCGGAAAATACCGCCAGGCCCTGACCATTCTTGAAGACTTGTCTGCCGAGAATCCTGAGAATAGTGACGTGCTCAACAATTACGGATATGTTCTCATGCAGACCGGTGAACTCGATAAAGCGCTCGAAATCCTGAAAAAAGCAGCTGAATGCAATGACAGTGACGTTGATATTGTTATAAATACTGGTTTGTTATATAATTATATGGGAGATACCGCTGCGGCGACTACGCAGTTCGAACAAGCGGTTTCTATGGCTCCGGAAATGGTCGAAGCGCATAACAATCTGGGATGTCTTTATCGAAAGACCGATCGTCTGGATGAGGCGCGGGTTGAATTTGAAAAAGCGATTGAGATTCAACCGGATGACGCGGAATCCAGAAATAACCTTGGGTGCGTGCTTCGCGCCATGGGTGAATATGAAAAAGCAATCAAGAGCTTGAAAAAAGCTTTTGACCTCGATCAAAACGACGATATTATCTGCTATAATCTGGGCATCTGCTATATGCTTTGTCATAAGAACCAGAAAGCTCTTGAATGGTTTGAGAAGTATCTGAGCATATCCCAGGAACCGGAGTTTGAAGATAATGTAAAAGACTGGATGGATGAATTGCGCAGCGGTTCAGAATAAACAATTATTTTTGAGGCATAGTTCCATCATGACACAGGATAAAGAAAAATCAGGCAAAAAGGATATTCGAGATTATCCCAATACCTATATTCGGGAGTTTCTGAGAAAGAACGTGGAGATTCCAGTTGAATTATCCGTGATGACGGAAAAGAAGGTTTTTAATCATGGAACGGGTATTATCAAGAACATCAGCCCTTCGGGCGCGTATATCTCAAATCTGGAACTGGAAAAGGATGTCTTTCCGGCCAAACCCTTTGAAATACTGATTGCGGTCAAGGGAGATCAATTCAATGGAATTGAAGGCCGCTGCAAACCGGTACGCATATCTACGGACAATGGCTTTTCATTGGGAGTTGAATTCGCTGAACTCAAGGTCGCGGATTAACTCCTTACGTACGGATTTGGCCGTTTCCGGTTACAATATACTTATACGAGCAAAGTTCACGCAGGCCCATGGGCCCCCTGGCATGAAGTTTTTCCGTGGATATTCCGATCTCGGCGCCGAATCCGAATTCAAACCCGTCGTTGAATCGTTCCGAACAATTGACAAAAACGGCTGAGCTGTCGACCTTTCTGCTGAACTGATCAATGGCATCAGGGGCGGATGCCATGATCGCATCGGAATGGCGTGAGCCGTATTTCGTGATGTGTTCGACCGCCTCTTCCAGGCTGGCTACGACTTTGACGGACAGGATTAACTCCAGGTATTCCGTGGACCAGTCTTCTTCTGTGGCCGGAACCGCGTTGCTTACAAGAGCACACGTCTTTTCACAGCCACGTATTTCAACCCCGGCTTCGCGAAGTTTTGCGGAAACAGCGGGCAGGAATTCAGCAGCTGCGTCTTGATGGACCAGCAGCGTTTCCATGGCATTGCACACACCGGGCCGCTGGGCTTTTGCATTGAGACAGACCTGGACCGCCATATTCATGTCGGCGGACGGATCCACATAGGTATGGCAAATTCCGTCATAGTGTTTGATTACAGGGATTCGTGATTTGGAGACCACCCGTTCAATCAATCCCTTTCCACCGCGGGGAATGATCAAATCGATGGTCTGGTCCTGTGAGAGAAGTTCGTCAACCAGTGCCCGGTCGGTTTTACCGACCAGCTGAATAGCGGTTTCAGGAAGTCCTGCATTTTTCAATCCCTTCTGGAGGCAGTCGGCAAGGCATTTATTGGATTCAAGTGCTTCCTTGCCACCCCGAAGAATACAGGCGTTGCCAGATTTCAGGCAGAGGCTGGCTGCGTCGACTGTGACATTGGGGCGGGATTCGAAAATAATGCCGATCAGTCCGATGGGAACCCGTACCTTGCGGATTGTAAGCCCGTTGGGACGATCCCACTCATCCATGAGTTCACCAACAGGGTCGGGTAGATCAATAATTTCCCGTACACCATGGGCCATGGCGTTGATGCGTTTTTCGTCCAGACGAAGCCGGTCGAGCATGGCATCGGCAAGCTGATTTTTTCTGCCTGCCTCCAGATCAGCCTGGTTGGCTTTTATAATCTGTTCGGTATCGGCAAGCAGAGAAACGGCGATGGCTTCCAGCGCATTGTTTTTCGCTTGCGTAGACATATCGGAAAGAACAATTCCTGCATTTTTTCCATTTTCCGCCATCTGTTGAATGGTCGTATTCAAATCAACTCTCCTTTGCTGAACCGATTAACGTTTGAATATCACGAATATCATGGCGTTTGAAAAAATCGGCAATGCCTCCCGCCAGACCGGTTGTTTGGGAGGGATCCACTAAGTTTGCGGTACCGACCTGTATGGCTGTGGCGCCAGCCATCATGAATTCGATTGCATCATCCCGACAGGAAATTCCTCCGGAAGCAATGACTGCAGTGCTGACTGCGTCGCTGACTTCCCATACCAGTCGCAGCGCCATGGGCTTGATTGCAGGACCGGAATACCCGGCAACCCGGTTTCGAAAGAACGGACGACGCTGTTCGATATCAATGGCCATGCCGAGATAGGTGTTGGCCACGCACAGCCCGTCGGCGCCGGCTTCCTGGGCAGCCAGTGCGGACTCGATAATCCGATCAGTGTTGGGAGTCAACTTTACAATGATTGGGCAGGCGGGTGCGGTTTCCCGTACGGCACGGGTGGTTGTATAAACCATGGTCGGATCAGCAGCAAAGGTAGTGCCGTTCTTTTCAACATTGGGGCACGAGAGATTGATTTCAATGCCTGCGGTTTTTGTCCGGCGCAGCCTTTCGGCGCAGAAGGTGTAATCATCCACAGCCGCGCCTGCAATGCTGGTAATCACAGAATCGTTCAGACCCAGCATACAGGGCAGGATGGTTTCAATGTAATGAAGGATACCGTCGTTCTGAAGACCGATACTGTTCAGCAGGCCGCAGCCAGTCTCCTTGATCCGGGGCGGTTCGTTTCCGGTTCGCGGTGTAGGGGTCAGGCTCTTGCCCACGATGCCGCCGAGAAGAGAGATTTCAGCCAGGGGGGCGGCTTCTGAGCCGTATCCGAATGTTCCGGACGCGGTCAATACCGGATTCTTTAGCTGGAGTCTGCCGATGCGTACAGAGAGATTCGGTGATACCGTTTTGTGCTCAATATCCTGTGACGGTTCGGTCATATGTGTTCCGTAAAAAGAGGTTTATTTTTCAAAACCATTTGCATAGAGTATCAAATGGCCCTTTCCGATTAATCCTTCGATATCTTGGCGAAAGGGGCGGCTTGGACATACCGAGTATTTGCCGGACTTCATGACGATCCGGGCATGATTAGCGGCTTGAATATCAACAAAGACAGGACATTCCCCCTGATGGCGCAGAAGAATTTCACGCAGACCGACAAGGGTTTCCTCCTCCAGTCCCGTAGCAATCAGCTTGATAAATACCATGGACGTAAAGTATTCCTGTGCCTGGGTGATCGGGATGATTTCTTCGGCCTTGATAAAGAAATCATCCTTATCCGAAATGACCTGCCCCTTGATAAAAACAATGGCATCGTTTTCAGCGAGTTCGCCATATTTTTTGTAATACTGGGCAAAGAGCAACACTTTGATTTTATCGGTCAGGTCATCCAGATGGAACATGGCCATTTTTTCCCCTGTGTCCTGTTTGGACTGAGGAACGAAAGAACGTGCACCGACAATAATGCCCCCGACCGTGATGGTCTGACTGTCCGAAAGGGAACGGGCCTTTTCCAGTTGAATTGTGGAAAACTTACGAATTGTGTCCAGGTGCGAAGTCAGGGGGTTTTTGGTCATGTAAAACCCCAACGACTCCTTTTCGTTAGACAGAAGTTTTTCCTCGGGCCATTCCGGAATGGCCGGATATTCCCCGGGTGTGCTTTGCTGCTCATTTCCAGCCATTTCAAAGAGATTGAGCTGACCTTGTTTGCGATCTTTCTGGGTGGAAACACCGAGATTAATGGCCCGTTCCAGAACCGCTGCAATCTGGGATCTGCTGGCACCGGTTGCCGTGAAACCGCCTGCGTTGTTCAGGGCTTCAATGACTTGTTTGTTGTTCAGGCGAAGGTCGACCCGTGCGCAGAAGTCATAGATTGATTTGTATTCGCCTTTGGATTCCCTGGCAACGATAACGGATTCAACCGCTTTCTTTCCCACCTTTTTTATGCAGTTAAGGCCCATGCGTATCTTGCCGTCTTCCAGTGAAAATCCCACCTTGCTGCGATTGACGCACGGAGGCAGAAGTTCAATCTCCATGCGTCTGCATTCCTCAATATATTCGATCAGCTTGTCTGTATTTTCCATTTCAGCGGTCAGCAGGGCTGCCATAAATTCCAGCGGGAAGTTCTTTTTCAGGTACGCGGTCTGGTATGTAATGAGTCCGTAGGCAGCAGAGTGCGACTTATTGAAACCATATCCGCCGAAATGAAGAATCTGGCTGTAAAGGTTTTCCGCCACATTCTCAGGGATGGCATTCTTTTTTGCGCCGGCAATAAAGTCTTCTCGGGCCTGAATTAATATCTCCTCTTTTTTCTTACCCATGGCTTTTCGCAGGTGATCGGCTTCGGCCATACTCATACCCGCGATGTTGTTGGCAATACGCATAACTTGTTCCTGATAGAGGATCACGCCGTGCGTTTCGTTGAGAATCGGCTTGAGCTTGTCATGAAGAAATTGGGCCTTCTTTTTCCCGTGTTTGACTTCGATATAGTTGTCAACCATACCACTGCCAAGCGGACCGGGTCGGTACATGGCAACGAGGGCAATAATGTCTTCAAAACAGTCGGGCACAAGTTTCTGAAGCAGATCACGAAATCCACTGGATTCAGTTTGGAAAATACCAATGGATTCGCCGTGAGACAGCATTTCGTATGTACCCTTGTCATCCATGGGGATGGTATTGATGTCCAGTTGTTTTCCGGTATTTTCTTTGATAAAATGCAGTGCATTCTTGATGATGGTCAGGGTCTGCAGACCGAGAAAATCCATTTTGAGCAGGCCGCATTTGGATTCCAGAATATCCATGGTGTACTGGGTCGAGATGTCTTCACCGGATTTGTACAGGGGAACGTATTCTGTAATCGGTCGGTCCGCAATAACAACGCCGGCCGCATGCGTGCTGGCATGTCGGGCAAGGCCTTCAATCTTCATGGCGCTGTCGATTACGGTCTGAATGAGCTCATCCGCTTCATATTCCTGACGGAATTCTGGGACGGACTCCAGTGCTTTTTTGATGGTTACTCCAGGACCGCTGGGAATGAGTTTGGCGATTTTGTCCACGCGGTCCAGCGGGATATCAAACACCCGAGCCACGTCCCGGATAGATCCACGGGCAGCCATGGTTCCGAATGTAATAATCTGTGCCACATTACTGCGACCGTATTTTCTTCGGACATATTCAATGATATCGCTTCGGCGTTCTTTACAGAAGTCAATGTCAATGTCCGGCATGGAGATTCGGGATGGATTCAGAAAACGTTCAAAGATTAAATCGTAGCGGATAGGGTCAAGGTCTGTGATTCCCAGCGAATAGGCCACCAGGCTTCCGGCAGCGGATCCGCGGCCCGGACCGACCGGAATCCCGTTTTCCTTGGCATGGCGGATAAAGTCCCATACAATAAGGAAGTAAGCGGGAAACTGCATATCTGTGATTACCGAAAGTTCGTAGTCCAGGCGTTTCTTCAATTCAGGGGTAATCGTCTCATAGCGTTCAGCGAGTCCGGTTTCTGCAATTTCCCTGAGGTAATCAGCTGGCTTCTTTTCATCCGGAATGTCGAATTTCGGGATATGGTACTGACCAAATTTAAAATTCATGTTGCACTTGTCGGCAATCTCTGCGGTTGCTTCAATGGCTTCCGGCATATCTTCAAAAAGGGCTTTCATCTCTGCAGGGGACTTCAGATAAAATTCCTGCGTTTCAAAGCGCATCCGTTTTTCATCATCCAGTTTTTTACCAGTCTGAAGGCAGAGCAGGATGTCGTGAATGATTGCGTCTTCTTTGCGAAGATAATGGGTATCATTGGTTGCCACGGTCTTGAGACCGGTTCGTTTGGCCAGATCTTTAGTTAGTCGTTTGATGACGACCTGATCTTTAATCCCGTTATCCTGGACTTCCAGATAGAAGTTGTCTTTGCCGAAGATTTCGGCGTAGGTGTTGCTGAGTTCTGTGGCCTTGTCTATTCGTTCTTCAAGCAGAAAACGGGAAATTTCAGAACCCGCACATCCGCTGAGCGCGATGAGCCCCTCGCTGTGTTCACTGAGAAGTTCCCGATCAATCCTGGGTTTGTAATAGAAACCTTCCAGATAACCAGCAGAACAGAGTTTCAGCAGGTTGTGGTACCCTTTTTTGTTTCGAGCCAGCAGGGTCAGGTGAAAGGATGTATCCCTGCGGTTCTGACCGGACTGTTTTTCAAAACGGCTTTTGGGAGCGACATAGGCTTCAAAACCGATAATGGGCTTGATGCCGCCAGCCATGGCTTCAGCGTAAAATTCCAGTGCACCGAACATGTTTCCATGGTCGGTCAGAGCCAGTTTGTTCATGCCGAGATTTTTTGCCTGCTTGATCAGATCTTTGATCTTGCAGGCACCGTCAAGCAGGCTGTAATGCGAGTGTACATGAAGGTGAGTAAAGGGCATATCAGTTTTCCAGGTGTTTTTTCAACAGAATGAGAATATCAATCAGTACAATAATAATGGCAGTCCACCCCGCAGCATCTTTCCAAGTGCAGCCGAATTTTTTAAGCAATTCCGTTGGGTGTGTAGCGTAGTGTATTCCTTGGCGAAGATTTCGCACAAGCCTTATTATCTTGCCTTTCAAGGTTTTTTGCTGTTTTACCGCGTCGTCTTCAAAGATAGCGTCTGGATCCATTAAATTCTGGCCTTTTCGGGACTCATTAATAAAATCGACCAGTTCATCGACATTTTCAAGGCTCTGATCCATGGAACCGGATTCGTCTTTCCTGGCACCGTCGCTGTCAGCAGGATCTTCCGGGTCTGATGACCCAGCGGCAGCATGATCTTGTTTCTCCGGAGCTTGGGACTCGGGCTCTTTCACCTCAGATGGTCCATCGGAATCATCCACATAGCCGATCACACTGCTGTCCGAGGCATCAGAATCAGATGCTGCCTTTGCTGTATCCGATGGCAGCAACGCTTCTGGTGTCTCGGCAGCTTCCGGAGCCTGCGTAGAAGCGGGGGCATCTGTTTCTGGATCCTTCGCGGCCTGAGATGCGGCATCCTCGGCCGACTTTGCGGCATCTTCAATTGCATTATCTTCATCCGGCCCCATGGATGCAGCCAGCAGATTCTCAATATCATTGAATTCATTGGAATCTATGTCCTGAGGCTGGCGTTCGGGAATCAGCTCCGAAGAGATATCTGTGATGAGTTTTTCTTCGACCTGGTTTGCTTCAGAAGGTGATTTTTTCTTCTTACTGCGGAGCCAGTTGACGATTGCAGGTCCGGATTTCCTGTCATCAGCTTCTTTCTTACGGGGGGCGATTTTGAATGTGTTGGCAACACTTGATTTGAATTTGGCAAAGATGGAAATACTCTTGGACTCATCATCCTGACGCCAGGGCCGGATTATATTTTCAAGAAAGCTCTTGCTTTCAGGAGGCTCCCCAAAGTCCTCTGAACCGATTTCTTCAAAACTCTCCGGGAGTTTATCTTTTTTACCGGATGTATCAAAAACACTTACATCCTCTTCGATTGGGTCGTCGGATTCGGTCTCAGATGGGGACTGCTTTTTTTCTTCAGCAGAATCAATGGGTACGTTGACGGATTTAAGTTTTTCCTTCCAGTTATCATCCCAGCCCTGGTTCCAGATATCCACACTGGATTCCGTTACCGCGCTGTCTTGATCTGGGGACGCTTTTTTCTCATCCTCTTTCTTTTTAACGATTTCTGAAATGCGCATAGATCAAGACCTGGAGAAAAGCAAGTGTTTGTTTCCTGCTGAAAGTGTGCTTTATATTATAATTCACAGGCATGGAATTCCAAGAAAAATGTTGAATTAGTTTCTATTGAACTCATTGCCGTATTCAGTATAATACCTATCTGTGGCAGATGTTTCACAACAGCGTTATCTAGCTGGTTTTCAGTATCCAGACAGCGGTTTTTCGTTCGAAACTGTCCGGTAAGCAGAATCGATTGTTCCGATCATATTAAACCGTTTTTGAATGCAGGAATGATAGATGAATATTCAAATTTTACTTGTGTTGTTACTGCCCTTTTGTATTGCTGTTATGGCGGTATACGACTTGGTGTTTCTGATTCGCAACCGTCTTCCTTCTCGCTCAGTCTTTACCTTTACCACACTGCCCGTACTGCTGGGTGTTTTTTTCATTGCGGGGCGTCTTATTGATGAATCCGCATATTTCTGCTTCTTGATTTCAATGTTCATCATTGCATTTGTTTCCGCGATCTGTAATACGGCGTTCGGGTTTCTTTCACGAAACCGAATTATTAAAAAATATCATTTGGTGAACTCCTTGATCTTGAACGCGTTTTCCGGGTATCTTTTATATGCGTCTGTGAAGTATTATTAAGTCGCGTGTGTTTCCACTGTTGGGTGTTGTTCGTGTGCAAGAAAAACATTTTGAATGGAGACCGTCATGCCCAGACTATCCTATAGAAAGAAGATGAAAAAGACATCCGAAAGTGAAGAGGTCGCCATTTTCAATTTATTCGGTTTTATCGATGCGACCACGCATACCAAATTCAGAAAATTGCTTGATACAATCGAAGAATTAGAATCACATGCCGTTCTGAATTTCCGCCATGCCACGTATATAAACAGTTCTGGTATTTCCGGGCTGATCAACCTGTGCTCCGCGATGCAGGAAAAGGGGAGACGTCTCGTTTTTTCCCATGTGCCGGAACATGTTGGCCAGACAATGGCTTTGCTCGGAGTGACCAGCATGGTCGTGTTTTCGCCTGATGATGAAAAGGCGGTTATTGCCATTGAGACAGGGCTCCAACCGATCGATAAGACCACAAAAGACGCATCAAAGAGTCAAAAAATGGTGGTGCGTCGCGTTCATCGACAACGGATTAAGATTCCGGAGCAGAGTTCGGTACTGGTGGTGGTAAAAAAAGCAGATCGGTTTACGGAAATCCTGCAAAAACGGCTGCAGCGTAAGGAGGGCAGGTATACGGTGGTGACCGACTGCAAAGTTGCGCTGGACAGTATTACAAAAGAAAAACCGCAGCTGGTTGTTGTTGACGATACCGTGGGGCGTGTGGATGAATTCTTGAGAAAACTCAAAATCAATCATTCGCTGAGTACCGTATCGGTCATTCGGTTGTACAGCGAGGGAAGCGGCAAAGAAGCAAACTTTCGCGTAGTGGAAAATGATTTTCTTTGCGAGCCCTTTGAAATGATGGAACTCTTCACGCTCTGTGAAACAGAGATCATCCGGCGCAACCGTAAAGAAGGGCTGGTAACGCAGGAAGTCTTGTTCAGTTTTTCCAGCCTGCACGATAATGTCAAGGAAGCCATTCAGCTGGCCCGAA
>CAZGEP010000169.1:0-9990 GCA_964524955.1 uncultured Planctomycetota bacterium
CGTTCAATTTCGCCGCGTAAACCGATTTTATTCTGATAGCTGCGTCTTTATTGCATTATCATCCTTTCTGTCGCAACCTGTGTTATGGCCGGACCAAAAGAGGACTACACCATTGACCGCAAACCGGTCTATGAATTCACGCAAAAGCCGACCATCAAGAAGGATGGTGATCAGGTGAGCATCCGGTTTACATCCAAAGACTTCTGTGACGCAACCGTGGTCTTAGAAAAAAAGGACGGAACAATTCTGCGCCACCTTGCTGCCGGGGTTCTCGGCCCCAATGCGCCTGAACCGTTCAAAAAGAACTCCCTGGAGCAGCGCATTATCTGGGACGGAAAAAACGATCAGGGAAGATACATTGACAACCTGAACGATGTTCATATTCGCGTCTCTCTCGGCCTGCGCGCGCAATTTGAAAAAGACCTTCACTGGCATCCAAAAAAACGAATCGGCTCGCGTAAAATGCCGCGCCTGGCCGTGCAACCAGAGGGACTCTAGGTCTATGAAGGAACCGGGGGTGAGTATATCCGCCTCTTCAGTCATAATGAGAAATACATACGAACAATTCATCCTTTTCCATCAGACAAAGTCAAAAAAGTAAAGGGCCTTGCCTGGCTTGCCTATTCGGATGGTCATCGCTCACCGAAAATGCGCGGATATTGGCGCTCAACATTTCTGATGGGCGGCGAAGGAGACTCGCGAAGCAAGTGGGCTTCCACGGCAGATGCGTTTGATGTGCAAAACGGTCGGATTGCATCACTCAGTGCCTGGGGCCTTTCCCGTCTCAACACGGATGGTAGCTGCGGTCCGTATTCCATTTATGGCCCCCGACCGGCCCTTCCCCTTGAAGCGCAGAGCATTGCCCTTTCTCCTGACGGGAAATGGCTCTACATCACAGGGTGTTACACATGCGCTACACGCAGCAAAATGGGCACCCACCTTGCACGGATGAAGTGGGATCATGGTGTATACCGAATAGCTTTTAACGAAGACAAACCACCCACACTCTGGAAGGGCGGAAAAAAGAAGGGCAATGACGAGAATCACTTCAACCACCCCTCCGACGTTCTTGTGGACAGTCACGGGCGAGTATACATTGCCGACAACTTCAACGATCGCGTTCAGATTTTTTCAGTGGATGGCAAACTGCTCAAGAGTATACCTGTAAACGGACCCGCCCAACTCGGTATCAATCCGAAGACCGGCGAGCTTTACGTCTTTTCCTGGACCATGGCCATGTACGGATACGACCCGCCCCGAAAGGTCAAGGCCATGCTGCGTGTATTCAGCCCGTTCAAAGACGGAAAGCCTTCAGGAAACTGGCCGCTGCCACTCAAAGGCTATAAAGGCCAGTCACGGGGAATTGTGGGGTCAACACATTATGATGAATGTCCGTTGCGAGCCGCGATTGACACATTCGCAGAAAAACCGACTGTGTGGCTTGCGACAAACTGCGGGAGTGAAAATCCGGGAACCTACCAGAATGCGAATATCAACTACAGCCTCAGCCGATACACGATCGAGGGCGACAAGCTCGTTGAGAAATCTTTCTGGAATCATGAGGTTAAAGAAGCCATCGCATGGTGGGCACCGACCAACCTGATGCGAAAACGACTCTACGTAGACCATGGACAGGGCACTCTATATATCGCCGAGGCCGACTCAAAAGCCCAGCACCTGCTGACCCGTATCGACCCGGAAACCGGCAAAACCCGAATCATAGAGTTCCCGTATACCTTTGAAGAATGCGTAATTGACACAACCGGGCATATCTTTCTGCGGGTTGCCAATATTATCGGGCGTCACGACCTAAAAACCCTGCGGGAAGTTCCATTTGATTACGGAGAAGAACGGTCCGTCAGATGGAGTTCCTCTGCCAAAACCGGCCGCCTGCAAGCTGTCAGCCAGCTCAAAGTAGGATGAGGCTATCGACGACGTAGGGCATGTTGGTAAACATCAAAGAGCGTATGCGTTACTTCACAATTTTTGTAATACTATATTTCCGACGTAACCGTTTCTATTAGAACTTGAGCTGATTAAATGACTGCAAATTAACTTCTATTCCCTTTAAAAAACTTCTTGCTTTGACAGCCCTGCGGATATCATATTAACTGCACGTATACGGACGAAATGTTTCGATGAAGCGTTTGTGTCCATTCTGCCTTTGCACCGCATTATCAATCAGGATGAATTCGATCATGAAAACAGCAAACATATTTACAGACAACATGGTTCTTCAGCGCGAGCAAAAAGTACCGGTCTGGGGCTGGGCTGAGCCCGAAGAGCAAATCACAGTCGAATTTGTCGGACACAAAAAAAGAACCGTCACTGAAAACAGTGGCCGCTGGCTGACTCACCTCGCTCCAATGGATGCATCTTCCAACGGCCAGTCCATGCACATCTATTCCGAAACAACGACAGACAGATCTGATGAAAAAGAAATAACGCTTCGAAATATTCTCATTGGTGACGTATGGCTGGCAAGTGGTCAGTCCAATATGAGAAAGCCTATCCCGGGCAACAGCCTTCCGGCAGATGCCGCCTGCCCCCAGCTGCGGCTCTTTCGCATTGACACGACAACAACACCCTCCGAGCGCGATCTCGGTTCAACAGCAGGCTGGGGCAAGTCCAGCCTGCAGAACTTTCACACCCTTTTTACGAGTGGTGACACAAAACCCTTTGGGTTTTCTCAGGTTGGCTACTGTTTTGGCCGTCGGATTCAGGAAATGCAGTCTATTCCCATCGGAATTATTCAGTCCGCCTATGGCGGCAGCCCCATTGCAGCATGGACACCGAATCCGGATAGTAATACTCTTTATGATTCCGGAGTTGAAGCTGAGCGGCCACAGAATCAGCCAGGTATCCTCTACCGCTGTATGTTTCAGGGAATGCTGCCTTTTGCTGTTCGCGGTATTGTGTGGTACCAGGGAGAGTCCGATGTATCCAATCTAAACTACGCTCACGATATGAAAAAGTGGATCACATGCTGGCGTAGCGATTTTGAATCACCTGATCTGCCCGTATGTTTTGTCCAGATCGCCCCTACCGGATTCGGGAGTGGCACCATGAATAATATCTGGCAGGCGCAATGTCAATTTGCTGCAGAGGATCCGCATGCATGGATGGCTCCAACCAATGATATCTACATGGGAAACGAACTGGACTTTAATCTCAGAAACGGACGCTATATCGACAGCGATGATCCACACCCGCCCAACCTGCACATCATCGGAAACCGTCTGGCAAACATTGCCCTGGAAACGGTATACGGAATGCAGTCGCAGGAAGTCTTCGGACCGTCATACCAGTCACACAAAACATCCGGAACTTCAATGGATATTACATTTGCGCACACAGCAGAGGGGCTGATTACCCGGGACGGAACGCCACCTGTCTGGTTCGAAGTATCCGGCCCTGACAGTGTTTTCACAGAAGTGCCAGCTGAAATTGTCGCCTCGGACAAAATCCGGCTGGATCTCAAAAACATAACCGTCCCGACGCATTTTCGATTTGCCTGGCACGGCCAGGCCGTTCACAATCTGATGAACAGCCAGGGCCTTCCGGCGGTTCCCTTTACAGAAAACATTATAGCAGACTGCGGTGCAGTCACTGCCTGATGGAGGTTACCATAAAACAAATCCCCGCACTTTTATCACGTGTCATTCTTTTACTGATCATGGCTTATCCGGACAATGTACCGGAGCCTGTGAAATCATTTTTTACCTTCCGACCCGGACAGCCCGAATACCGCAGCGGCCCGAAACGACGAAATCACTGGGGCTGGCTGGAGGTCTATCCCCAGCATGGATACATTAAAAATAAAGAGAGACGATTTGAACAGGTCACTGTAGGCGTGACGCAAAATGCAACAGACAAGGTCTGGCCCGCTGCAATGAACGATACAGACGAAGTTTACGGCCGGGGCTACACCTGTAAACACGGCCCCAACCACTCCATGGATGCAATTGCACGTGGATTAAATTTCCAGGAACAATGGGACCGTGCGCTGAAACTCGATCCGGAACTGATATTCGTAACCGGCTGGAATGAATGGATGCTCAAATGCCTGAAAATGAAATCCCTGATTTTTACCAGCACGGAGACGCCGCTCCCGGCGGTCGTTTCAATTATGTTTTTCAGGAAAAGTAGATTGTCTTTTGCTGTTTCTTTAGCCGCATGCACATCTTGAATCAGCGACAGAAAAAAAATATCATCGCAACCCCTTGCCCTCATTAGAATACCACATGGTTTTTTATTAAATATTATTATTTGACAACAACTCCTCTTCAACTATACTATATATAGAGAGAAAGAACCGATTTAAACTTCTGCATGGTATTTTTATTTTTACACTGGAGGTCCATATGGGCTCTTCGACTCCTGCCAAAAAAAGAACCAGAAAGAGTACGGCCTTTACCAAGGCAGTGGCTGCGATCAGTGCGGACATCACATCCGGGCTTTATCCGCCCGATAGCCTCCTTCCACCGGAACGAGACCTGGAGTCCAAGTACGAAGTCAGCCGCACCACGATCCGAAAATGTTTAAAATCCCTTGTAGATGATGCCACACTGATCTGTCGCCCCAGAGTCGGATACATTGTCAAGCGGGGCCGACGGAAAACAGCCAAAACCTCATCAGCGGTTGTAGCAGCCATTCATCGTGATTTCAGCGGCATTGCCTATTACCAGCCCTTGATCTACACCCTGGAATCGCTGTTCAGCAATTCCGGTTACTCCATTACACTCGAATCCTCCGGACGTAATTCCGAAAAGGAGAACCTGTGCATCCAGCGATGTGTTAAGAATAAAGTCGAAGCATTGATTGTGATTCCAGCCAACAGCGGACTCCGCTCGACTGAACTGGAACGATGGATCCGCGACAAAAAACCCATCGTTCTTCAGGGACATCCCGGCAACTGGCTCCTGCCCGACGAACTCGCAGAAAAATGCGACCAGGTAGACTCCGACAACTACGGCGGTATTGTTGAAGCATATCAGTATCTGAGCAGTCTTGGACACCACAATATTGCTTATATATCCCAGCAGTCCGGAGAAAGCTCTGAACGCTATGAAGCCTTTACAAGAATACTCAAAGACGAACACATTCAAATCCCCGACAGCTGGCTTCTTGACGGTTTGCCTACGAACATAGAAGGCGGTGAAAAAGCGCTGAACCAACTGACCCAATCTGATCCGCCAACCGCGGTCATCTGCGCGACAGATGCCCAGGCTCTGGATTTGATTTATGCCATGAAGAAAAAAGGCATTCGGTGCCCGCAAGACATCTCGGTCATGGGCTTCGGCAAACAGTTCATTCGAACCATTGAACCGACCCCGACATTAACCACTATTGCTGAAGCACACGAAGTCATTGCCATGGAAATTCACCGTCTGATCATGAAGCAGATCCAGGGAAAAATGGGACAGCCGGAAAAAGTCCGGGTTCCGGTACATCTGGACATTGGACAAACCACATGTTCGCCTGCAAAGCGTACCTTTTAACCTCTGTAACGCAAAGGAGATTGTTCATGCGCATTTTCAGTAACATGTTGACGGTTACGCTTCTCACGCTTACATCCATGATTAATCCCGCAATTGCCGGGCCCGTGGAAGACTACACCATCGACCGAAAAGAGGTTTATGACTTCACCCAAAAACCCTTGATCCAAAAAGAGGGCGACAGCGTCACGATCCAGTTCACATCCAAAGATTTCTGTGATGCCACGGTGGTCATTGAGCAGGCAGACGGCCTGATCATCCGCCACCTCGCTTCAGGCGTTCTGGGCCCCAACGCGCCGGAGCCCTTTCAGAAAAATTCACTCAAGCAGACCCTCGTATGGGACGGCAAGAATGAACTCGGCCGGTACGTGGACAACTTCAAGGGGATCCGGGTACGGGTATCTCTCGGGCTCCGCGCCCGGTACGAGAAACCCCTCCAATGGCATCCCAAGGAACGCATCGGCCTGCGCCGCAACCCAATGATCTCAGTCCAGCCGGAGGGTGTTTATGTGTATGAAGGATCAGGGATCGAATACGTCCGCATGTTCAACCACAAGGGCGAATACGTTCGCACGGTCTGCCCCTTTCCCGCGAACAAAGTCAAACAGGTCAAAGGCCTCCCATGGGACAGTTTCCCGGACGGGCTAAAAGCGCCACGCCGTCGCGGCTACTGGAACGGCTCATTTCTGGTCGGCGGCGAGGGAGACACCCGAAGCGGCTGGGGCTCCACAGCCAAGGCATTTACCGCACAGAACGGGACCATTGTTACCATCCGCGACCAGATCTGCCGCATCGGCACAGACGGCACATCAGCCGACCATAAGATTTATGGCCCCAGATTCTTCGGCCCCAAGACAAAGTTTCCTGTACGCCCCAAACACATCGCCATTTCTCCGGATCTGAAGTGGATCTACTTCACCGGTTTCTATTACAACCACACCGCCGCCAACATGGCTATGCTGGCCCGGATTCGCTGGCACCGTCAGGCTGTTTACCGCGTAGCGCTGGACGGCAAGACCCAACCAGAACTCTTTGCAGGTCACCCCTCAAAGACAGGCAGCGATGACAAACACTTTCACAACCCCTGCGATGTCTGCGTGGACGACCGCAACCGGGTATATGTAGCTGACTCCCTTAATGACCGTGTCCAGATTTTTTCTGAGAACGGAAAACTCGTTAAATCCCTTCCAGTACGCGGACCGGCTGTTATTCGCCATGACAAGAATACAAAAAAACTCTTTGTTTTCTCCTGGTGCATGTCGTTGGCTCACGGATACGTCGGCAAGGTCCATAAGGTGCCGGCCATGCTGCGCGCCTTTGAACCCTTCAAAAGCAACACCCCCTCCCTGGAAATCTCACTGCCGTTGCGCAATTACCGCGGAAACAGTAAGGGATACATGAGAAGTCCAAAGTGCTATGACGAAGTCCCGCTCCGCGCAGCTGTGGACACATGGAGCGATCCCATGACCGTCTGGCTGGTCGACACCTGGAGCCGAAACGAAAGAGCTAGGGTAAATTCCATCAGTCTTTATGAACTTCGCGACAACAAACTGGTGCGCAAAGAAAACTGGAACGACCTGGTTGAAAAAGAACTCACGCGCTGGCGACCGCCGTGGTACCGCCGACAGCGAATGGTGGTCGACCCTCTGACCGGCGACCTGTACGTGGCTGAAAGCGGTAAAAAGGCCTTTGATGACCTGACATGGATCGATCCCGATACCGGCAAAAAGAAAGTCATCACCCTCCCATACACATCCGAAGACTTTTCCATCGACTGGAACAAGCATCTCTACCTTCGATGCGACCGACTGATCGGACGTCACGACCTGAAGACCCTGCGGGAAATTCCATATGATTATGGCGAAGAGCGACGCGTCAGCTGGTCTTCTTCTGCCAGACTGAAATCCAAACTCATTTCCGGACTCGTACTGACCGGCAACCGGCCCTGCTGGTGGCATGAATCCGGCATGAGCGTCATGCCGGGCGGAGAAGTGGTTGCCTCATGCTGTAATGACAGCTGGAAAAGATCTTCTTTTACCGGCTACACCGGCGGCACATTTACAGACACGAAAAGCCGGTCTTACAAACCCAAGGTATACTCGGGCCGCCTTCGCTATTCTGAAATCCATGTATGGGATAAACACGGCAAGATGATCAAGGAAGACGTAGTCCAGGGGGTGATGGACGGTCATGGAACCTATACCGATCCAAAAGGAAACATCTATTACCTGCCGGGCGGCAACCGAGTCTATGAAAATGGCAAAGACTTCTTTCCTTTAACCGGATGCGTGATGAAATTCAAGCCCGGCAAAGGAAAATTCTATGCCGCACGGAAAACAGATCGAGTCCCCGTAAGACTTCGCAAGGATATACCGGTTGACGGATTGCCCAGAATCAGATGCGGCAGCCTTGGAATCTTTTACGTTCAGGGGGCGGAGTGGATATATCCGGGCATCGGTTATGTCCACCCCAATGCTCCCTGCCAGTGCTGGAAGTGCCGTTTTACCGTTGACTACTTCGGCCGGGTCTTTGCGCCCGAGACCGTGCGCTGCCAGATCGCAGTTCTGGACACCAACGGGAACCTGATCATGCACATCGGAAAATACGGCAACCCGGATGACGGTGTGCCGCTGATTTCTGCCGATCAGCACCTGCGCACGGAAAAGCCCCGCTCCATCGGCGGAGACGAAGTATCAATAGCCTATGCCAACTACGTTGGCACACACACCGATCGCCGCCTCTTTATCGGCGACGGCGGCAATTCCCGTCTGATCAGCTTAAAACTCGATTATCACCAAAACGAAATTTTACCCCTGGAACCCGAATAAACCAACCAGAGGAGAGTGACATGAAAAAATTCACCATTACTGCTGCCTGCATACTTATAACTGCGCTGCTTATCCCCTGCTCAGCATTTGCCAAACTGAAGATCCCACGAATCTTTGGACACCGGATGGTTCTTCAGCGCGGCCGTGAAAAACCGGTATGGGGACAATCAGATCCCGAGGCAAGGGTTACGATAACCATCGCGGATCAGACCGTAAAAACCCGGGCAAATAAAAAAGGATACTGGCACACAAACCTTACGGCCTACAAGGCCGGCAGACCGTATACCCGCGATGAAAAAGCACCTGATGGGTTTGAACTTGCCGAAGACTACGGCAAATTTTCAAAGGTAAAAGCTCGTATTGATGGAAATACGATTACAGTCAGCCGCAAGGATCTCCCGAACCCGACGAAAGTCCGTTTCGGCTGGAACGGCAGGTTCAGCTCCAATCTGATTAACAAAGAAGGGCTGCCGGCACGGCCATTCGGAAATACATCAGCCGCAAACACAGGAGACGGCAAGTGAATTTCGTCATCATTATGACCGACCCCCAGAATAAGTCCATGGTCGGGGCCTGCGTGAATCGGGCTGTAAATACTCACAATCTTGACCGTTCCGCTTCCTTCCGATGTGGCGACCGGCAGTGGCAGAGCGTTCGTTAGATCACCTATGGGGGCCCCAATCGCCTGCCCTTCAAAGGATTCCCGTTTCAGGGAGAAACACCGGACTGGAGTTAACAAATGCAGAATAAACGTTTTGTACTCATCACGGTCAACCGTTTTTTAATTTATTTTAAAAAGGTTTGTATGTCTTTTTTCAGAAAAGCAGGATTCGCAGCCATGCCTCTTACACTGGTACTGACCGCCGGCCTTGCCGCGGAAAAGAACAACCAGCAGGCCAAAAAACCAACGTCCGCTGTCAACCGTTTCATCGCAAGGGGCGATTTCAAGATCAGAAGAAAAGGCGCTTCGACCATGATCAAACCGGTCTGGATGGCTCCCTCCGGACGGATGATCTACTGGCCGCAATCCGACAAACAGGAGCAGAGTTTCTATTTGTCTTCCACGGATTCGGCAACCGACGTAACGCTCAAGAAGGGGAAAGGCAAAGCCAGTGTCAGGCGATACTATCCGATCATTTACAGCCCCATGTCGTTTTGCAGTCTGCCGATGCTCAACAAGATGTTGATTGCCCATGGGGGCACCTATCTGCTCGACCCCGAAACGGGAAAATGGGAGCGCACTCATTCCCCGGGCATGTCGCCGCGCGAAAACAACTACGATCCCTGCTTCCGACGGAATCGCCAGCTCAGCCAGCCGATCTGGGGCAACATGGTCTACGATCCGGTAAACGGTGAAGCCGTGATGTTCGGCGGCGCCGGTGTCTGGGGCCGTCATTCCAAAGACCAAGTGAAGGTTCAGCCGGGCGACTGGATCTATGAGAAGGACGCGGCCACGGAGTACCGCCTGGTCCAGCCGGGGGAAAAGATCGAGAAAGCCGTGCGCTGGTTTCCCGGTCACTGCGGCACATGGACGTTCTCCGAAAAAACGAAAAAATGGTCCGCCTGTGAACAGCCGCTGACCGAACAGCCCCGCAGCCGTATTCTTCCTTCCATGTGCTATGTGCCGGACACCAAAGAAATTCTTCTTTTCGGCGGCGACACAC